>JAHIZU010000251.1 GCA_018814265.1 Candidatus Margulisiibacteriota bacterium
CCGGCGCCGGCAAAACCACCATGATGAAGTTGCTCTATCGCGAAGAAGTGCCCAGCTCCGGCCGGGTGGTTGTTGACCGGGTAAACGTGGCTGAGTTAGACCCCAAGCAAGTGCCTTACTTGCGGCGCAATATTGGGGTGGTTTTTCAGGATTATAAACTTCTGCCGCGGCGCACGGTTTTTGAGAACGTGGCTTTTGCCCTGCGGGTGACTGGGGCGCCCAGATCAACTATTAGGCGCAAGGTTATGCAGGCTCTGGAGCTGGTCGGCATGTTGCGGCGGGCCAATGCTTTTCCTGATGAACTGTCCGGCGGGGAAAAACAGCGCGCTTGCATTGCCCGGGCCATTGTCAATAATCCGCCGATCCTGCTGGCTGATGAGCCAACTGGCAATCTCGATCCCACTACTTCCTGGGACATTCTCCAGCTGCTAGATAAGATCAACCGCCGCAGCACCACCGTGCTGGTGGCCACGCATAACAAAAGCATTGTTGATAACATGAAAAGAAGGGTTGTGGCCTTGGAGAACGGCCGGATCGTCAGGGATCAGCTGCTGGGAGGCTACAATGTTTAGTAATCTGGAATTCTTTCTGATCGAGGCGTTACGGTCCTTCCGCCGCGGCGCGCTGATGAGCTTTGTCGCTGTTGGCACGATCAGTGTGGCTCTGGTCATCTTTGGCTTATTTTTGCTGCTGGTGATGAATCTTGGCAACATGGTCGGGACACTTTCGTCAAAAATGGATATTGCCGCCTACGTGGAAAAGGACCTGTCTTTGGAATCCGCCGGCGCTTTGCAGATAACCTTGTCCAAGATGCCAGGCGTGGAAAAAGTGGAATTTATTTCCCGGACCGAAGCCTGGCGAAAATTTAAGCAGGAGTTTGGCACCAAGCTGGACCTGAACGAGCTCATGGTCAATAATCCCTTGCCCCATACCTTTAACATCCAGGTGCGCACGCCTGAACAATTGTCGCAGGTGGCCAAGCAGGTGTCTGATCTTGAGGTGATTGATGAGGTGCGCTACAGCGGTAAGTTTATTGGTCAGATCAAAAACCTGATCGATGCGGTGAGGATTGGAGGAGCGGCGCTGGTAATTCTTATCTCTTTTGCTACTTTGCTCATAGTGGTTAATACGGTCCGGTTGACGGTTTTAGCCCGGGAGACGGATATTTCTATAATGAAACTGGTTGGCGCGACTGACACCTTTGTAAAATGGCCTTTTATTATTGAAGGGGTCATTCTTGGTGTGCTGGGCGGGTTGGCTTCGTTTATAGTTCTGAAGCTGTCTTATGACGCTATTTTGCTCAGGATTTCTATGGCTTTGCCGTTTTTGCCGCTGATCAACGATCAGAGGGTGCTAGCGGTTGTTTACCTGGCCATGATCTTTGGCGGGACGGGTCTGGGGATGCTGGGGGCCTATATTTCTGTTTCCCGAGTCTTAAAAGCGGAGGTTTAATAAATATGTTGACTTTTTTACGTAAGAAGATGCGGACCATTATGATCCTTGTCGCAGTTGTCTTTGCCGCCTCAATGTTCTACGGTATCGGCGCGTCCAGCTGGCAGAGCCGGGGCAAGCCCGCGCCCGAAAGCGGGATTGCCAAGGTAAACGGCAAAAGTATCGATCCCTATCGTTACCAGGAAATGATGAACCGCCTGGTTAAACAGGTTGGCACTAATCTGCAGCCTTCGGATCTGGCTTTTGTTCAGAATCTGGCCCTGGGCCAGACGGTTGACTTTACCCTGATCCTGGCTAAGGCCAAAGGCGAAGTGAAAGTCATTAACCGGGAGGTTGACGCAGCGATCAATAATATTGTTAAGCAGGAAAAATTGGCTTCCACAAAAGATCTGGAGAACTCTTTGAAGCGGTTGGGCTTGAACCTGGGCCGTTTCAAGCAAATGGTCAAGGATGAGATGCTGGTCCAAAAGATGATCGGCAAGGTCAGGGGCGGGGTTGTGGTCACTCCTGACGACTTAAGAGAGGTCAGGGCCAGACATATCCTTGTTTCCCAGGAAGCAATTGCCCAGGACCTGCTGGCTAGAATAAAGAAAGGGGAAGATTTTGCCGCTCTGGCAAAAAAATACTCACTTGACCCTGGCTCAGCTGCCAAGGGCGGGGACCTGGATTATTTCACGACCGGGACCATGGTCGGTCCGTTTGAAAAGGCTGCCTTTAGCATGAAGATCGGGGAAGTGAGCGATCAGATAAAAACCAGCTTTGGCTATCATATTATTAAGGTCACGGATTCTCGTTTGCGTAAATTCGCCGGTGAGGAGAAAGATATTGATAAAGCGGCTCTGGCGGAAAAACAGGAAAAGGTCTTCCGGAAATGGTTTGGCGAGCTTAAGAGCGGGGCAAAGATCGAGATCATAAATCCCACCTTGCTGGCGCATGACTTGAGGTTCAAGGGCCGGATCCTGGAAGCGATCGCGGCGTACAAAAAAGCGGTTGCCCTGGATCCCGCTAATCCATTTCTTCATATCTTTCTCGGCGATACCTACAATACCATTGGCAAGACCGACCTGGCGCTGTCGGAATATGAAGTTGCTATCAGTCTGGAGGGCGGGAACCCGTTGTTCTATATCATTCTGGCCCGGGCCTATGAAAAAACCGGGCAAAAGGCTATGGCTGTGAAGCAATATAAGCGGGCCTCGCTGGTGGCTGGCGATAATAAAAATATGCATGAAGAGCTGCTGAAGAAATTTAAAGAATTGAAAGCCATGCCGGAATACAGGAGAGAACAAGAAGAAATAGCTCGCATAGAAAAGAAAGAAAAATTTGAAAAAGAATTAAGAGGCGATCAGTGATTCACCAGCGCCAAGTATTTGTTTGACATCAGCTTCGGTTCGACCTTCTACATAGACCCGAAGCAGCGGCTCAGTTCCCGAAGCGCGGAAGAGGATCCAGCCTTCATCTTCAAAATTGAGTTTTA
>JAHIZU010000252.1 GCA_018814265.1 Candidatus Margulisiibacteriota bacterium
CGCCGCATAAAAATTAGGTTGCCCCAATCATGTTTTACACTACAGGATGCTAAGTTATTGATGGCGTAGTGTAAAAAATGGAAAAAATGCGCCGATATTATATTAAAACCTACGGCTGACTCTTGGGTAACCGTTTACCATCGCCTTAAAACGGCGCTGCAAAGAGCGCTAAAATCTAGCTTGTTATTCTGAATAGACAGGGGTATGATATTTGCGGGTAAGCCTTTTAAAAAGGAGAGAATTATGAAAAAGTTACTTGGTTTCTTGCTGGTTTGTTTGTTGATCGCTGGATGCGGCACAGGTTGCTCGAGCAAAAAGGGAAACCCGACTATAGTTACCGATGAAATAATAGTGCCTAAGACACCAGATACTTATCTGGAGGTCCGGCACATTGTTTTACGCGGGTCCAATGAGGAGATCGGCAAGGCCCTGGGCGACATCGCCCAGAAGTGGCTTAATATTAAGCTCGGCCCTTATGCCGGACCGATCTACGCCGAAGCCCGCCGCCAGTATATGAAAACCAACTTTCCGATCCTGCTCGACCGGATGGCCGGCGTGGCCAGATCATACGGCCTGTCTTTCACAGATAATACTTATGTTACCAGCGGACTTTTTTACGATATCTCTGTTGGAATTCCTGGCTGCTCGGCATTGTTTTTCCCGGCCAGTTCCACGGCCAATGGCCATGATCTTGTCGGCCATAATGTGGATTTTCACACGGCGACGCTGCGGGAAATGATGGGGATGAAGCGGGTCGAAGGGGACCATAATCTTTATTCCAGGGATTTTGTCATGGAACTCTACCCGGATAAGGGGTATCCCTCTATCGCAGTTGGCGCACTGGACTTGCTGAACGGTTTCCAGGGCGGGATGAACTCCGAAGGCCTGGTCGTGGTTTTGCTGGAGGATGATCTGGGCCAACCCGCGACTCACTTCAATCCGCTGGGCGATGATTCCGGCGGCCTGAACATGCTGCAGTTGGACAGGTTGATCCTGGAAACCTGCGCCACACTGGATGAAGCCAAAATGGTGATCCTCAATAATAGGCTGGTCCAAGGATTTTTGCCAGGCCACCTCCTGGTCTGTGACCGATCCGGCAAGTCTTTTATTTTTGATATCTCATCTAATGATTTCAGCTATCATTTTATCGAAAATAATGGCCAGCCGCAGGTCGTGACCAATCACTCGGTTTACGCCTATCCCGATACCAGCAAATTTCCTGCCTATTCACCAAAAGGTACTTACAATACTTTTTACCGCTACGTCAAGCTCAGTGATTATGTCAAGTCTCATCAGGGGAAATTTTCGCCTGATAATGTTAATGACGCAATGAGCCTGGCCTATGCCCATACGACTGATGTTGCTGAACAATCAGTTGGCCCCTTGCCGCATCGAACGCTCTGGACCATGCTCTACGATATCAACGAGCGCAGCATTGAAGTAAAATTTTATCTTAAGGACGGGCCAATCGATCCGGCCACCGGCGATCCCTCGCTGGTATTTACCGAGCCCTTTAAATTCAAGCTGAAGAAAGCGGGCAGTTAATATGGCTGGCTCTAATATCACCTAAAAGAGGTCGAACAAGTGAAAAAATATCTTTGCTCCATTGCCTGTTTGCTGCTGCTGGGTTCGGTTGCTTTTGCCCAAGTCTTAGCCAGCGCTATTCCCAATGATCCGGGGATCTGGACGATCGCTCTTTTTGGCGGGCGGCAGTCCAATGTCGGTAATAACAGCAGCCTGGCTCAAACACTTTACGGGATCGCGGGCGCTTACGGGTTAGGCAACCGCACGGAGCTTGACCTGATCTATGGCTACGGGAGTTTCAGCGGCGTTCAGGGCATGGCAATGCAGCTCTCCTGCTACACGCTTTCGCTCAAATATAATTTGCTGATGGAAGTGCCACTCTCACTGGCGCTGGGCGCCAGCACTACTCTTCTTTCCCAAAAAGATAATTTTGCCGGGTCTCCCAACGGCAACAACTACGGCTTTAAAATATTAGTCAGCAAAGTCATCTCGTCGTTCATCCCGTACGCCTGCTTGAACCGGTCCTACACTTCGCTGGGCGGGGACAGTATTGCCACAGAAGTGACGCTGGGAGGCATTTGGCTGGCCGCGCCTAAATGGGCCTGGCTGGCGGAAAATATCTGGCAGCTGCAGGACAGCGGTTACACCAGCGGGCAGTTCAGCCTTTGTGTGGCCTACACTTTGTAGCCAGAAAGCCCCAAAATTCCCGCGCATGATGACGTTGATTAAAAGGAGGGGGCCTCCTGCTTTGCCACGGAGTGGACTGACTAATATAGTTAGTCATATGACTATAAGAATTAGTCATTGGCTTCCGCCTAGATTTTCTAGCCCTTAAACTACCTAACATTGTGTTGTTCTGAGTGTTTTGTTGGGTAATTCCGCTTGAGTTTGGTTACCTAACAAGATACAATAATGTGATAGATGTTGGGTAACAGGAGGGAATAACATGCGGGGTGTAATAAAAGGTGTATTAGCTGAGGAACTTGAGAATTCGATACGAATGAAGAAAGAATACGAAGCCGCCCTAAAAAAAATACCAAAAGGAAGTCTCGCGATCAGAAAAATAAGGGGTCATGAATATTGTTATTTGGCCGAAAGAGTGGGGAAAAAAGTAAAGTACAGATATTTGGGTAAAATATCAGCAGCTGAAAAGAAAAAATACCAAGAAACGACTAAAATGAGAGCAAAATATCGCCATTTACTATCCCGGGTGAAAAAGCAAATCAAATTTCTAAAAGGAAGTTTGCGTGGAAAACAAGCAATTTAAACTTTGCCTTGAAGTGTTGCGTCGATTTCATAAAGCGGGTTTGTTAACTAATATAATCCTTGTAGGAAGCTGGTGTTTGTATTTTTATAAGGAGTATTTTTACGGTGTTTATGTGGTTCCTTTAATTAGGACACGGGATATAGATTTTCTTGTTCCTTTACCTCCAAAAATGAAGAAGAAGGCAGATATTTCTGGGATCTTAAGTGAATTAGGTTTTGTAACCGAGTTTGTTAGTTCAAAAGGGTATCAAAGATTGGGGCATCCAGACTTGATCATTGAATTTTTGGTGCCCGAACGAGGGAAGGGATTAAATAAACCATATCACTTACCCCAGATTGGCATGAATGCGCAGCCATTAAGATTTTTAGATTTTTTAGCTAAAAATATTATTGAAATTAATGTTGATGGATTGAGAATAAAATTACCGCATCCAATTGCTTATGCCTTGCACAAACTGATTATTCTTGGCAGAAGGACTAAAAAGGAAAAAGCTGCAAAGGATAGAGATCAAGCACTTATGTTATTGCATCATGTCTTAAAACATGAAAAGCCGAGAAAAATCAAAGAAATATTTTTGACGATGCCTAAAAAATGGCAGGATAAGATATTTAAGGCATTAAAAAAGCTAGATGAAGAAGAAATTTTGAGTGTATTGTCTGATTAAAAGAAAGGAGAAAATGCGACGGTATTATATTAAAACTTACGGATGAAGCCTGGCAGGTTATTTACCATCGACTAAAAGTTGTCCTGGAATTCATCTATAAAGGTCAAATATGACCTTCTTATATTGCGACTTTTCCGGGTTATCCCGCACAATCCCTATATAGTTATATATTGTACACACGTTGTGCTGCGCAGCGCATTCTTGCTGCTGCTGTGTTTGTGTTTATATATAGGGCAATGATCCTGCTCCTGTTGCCTTGTTGTATTGCGCTTTAAATGAGGGGCTAGTTTTCACATTAAAAACAGATCATACATTAGGAGCAGGGTTTCAGTTTTAAGGCAGGTTATCAGCTTAAGCCCAGACGCAAATAAATGAGCCTGGAGCGGGTTCTGCTGTTCTGTTTAAGGCCAGACACACCCTAAGGCCAACAGCTCAAGCAAAG
>JAHIZU010000036.1 GCA_018814265.1 Candidatus Margulisiibacteriota bacterium
CTCAGTCACAAAGCCCGTGTTGTTGAATATCTTGGTTGCGGGTGTGCCCCTGACGATGGCTGTCCCGCCACTGCCAGAAGAATTGAGGTTGCCAGGATCAAATAGTTGCCCATGTTTTTTCCTCCTTAAAGTTCGCTCCAGGCCAGGCTCTTGAAGGGCGGGTTGCTGAAGGTAAGCTTTAAAACAACCACGCCTGAGCCTTTGCGGCCGATGGCATAGAGCCTGTTTTTACCTTTTTCTTTGACGACCTTAAAAGAGCCATTGCCTAAGGCCGATTCCTCGCCAACCGCGTATTTTACCAGCCATTGCACGTTATCTGCCAGATAGTAGGGCAGGTCTGTATACCAGTTAAGATTATGGACCAATTCAACCTTGCCCTTTTCCAGCCCGGCTTCTGCCAGGCAAAAGGCCTGCTCCCTGACCAGGACAGCGTTAGCGCTAGCATAACAATTATAAACTATTTTCACCAGCAGTGCAGCCAGGGTCAGTGAAACCGCCATAATGAGCAGGGTTAAGATAAGCGCCGCGCCTTTTTTCATTTTAATTCCTTAAACTCGCCCTGGCAGTCAGATTCCCCAGCATTATCTCTACCATGCGGGTTGTGGGATAGGCAACTGACAGGGTTTGCAGTTCGCCCTGGTCAGTCAGGTAAACAGAAAAATTGTTCTTTTTGCGCAGAACCTTGTTATTAGTGATCGAGTATTCGATCCTATCAGCGCCAATCATCAGGATAAGCTCATCGCCATTAGCAGAAAAAATCAATTCTTTGGCCGACCTTATATCACTGATCATTCTGCTTAGGACCAGATTGCTGATCTGTTGTTTGGCGCCGGCATTGGCAATGCTTTGCCAGAACTTAAGCTCCACCCCAAAGGCAAAATATATTCCCCCAAGCAACAGGCCAAAGATAGTTAAGGCAACGACCAACTCAACCAGCGTAAACCCTTTTTTTCTCATGCCTTAATATTTACTCCTTAAAGCAGAGAGGTTAAAAGGGACTTTTTGCGGGTGCCAATTAAGCACCAACTCTACTCTGACCAGGTCGGCCAGCACGGGCGAGACTTGGATTTTTCCTTTACCCTGGGCAAAAGATCTACCGCTCTGGGCGTAAAGCTGGTTAAAGGTGAGGCTGCGCAGCTCCTCCATTTCTGCTTGAATTTCATAAGTAGCGAGGTTCAGACGCTCGGCAGCTGTTATAGAACTGGCGGCGATCTTTAACAGCTGGCTAAAGGATGCCACCGCAATCAAAAAAAGACTAGTGGCAACGATTAATTCAATTAATGTAAAACCTCGTTTATTCAAAACGCACCCTGCCTGATGAGGAAACAATGATCTTTTTTTGCGAGCCAAGACCGCTTTGCAGAATCAAAGTGCCTGAACCGCCTGGCGGCGTTGCGCCCGAGGCAGCAAAGCTTATCTGTGGCATGTTGGCCAGGCTGATGCCGGCGGGCAGCTTAAGCTGGCTCAGGTCATAATTTAACGTTTCGTGCTGCAGCAGGGCTTTGCTTTGCAGCGCCCGAAGCTCGGCCGCAATTGTTTGAGCGGCGCCATTTAAATATAGTTGACCGGCAAATCTAGGGAGGGTTTTAAAAGAAAATGAGGAGACAATCGTTAGAATTGCCATAACAACTAGTATTTCGATCAGGGTAAATCCTGTTCGTTTCATTTTGTTTCAACCACCAAATTATCGATCAAGCGCGTTTTGCCAATATAGGCCGCTAAGGCGATCAGGGTTTTGCCCTTGATCGTTTTTGTTTCCTCAAGAGTTTCCGGGTCAACAATAACAAGGTAGTCAAGTTTTAGGCTTGGGGCAGAAGCCATCAGTCGGCGCAGGCGGGAGAGGAGCCTGCGGCTGTTTTTTTCGCCTCCTTTAATCTCCTTTTTTGCCAGCCGGAGAACCTGATAAAGAATGGCTGCCTGCTTTCGTTGCTCAGGCAATAAATATTTATTGCGCGAGCTCATGGCCAGACCATCGAATTCCCTTATGGTGGGCAGGCTGATAACCTTGGTGGGGAAATTAAGCTCCTCAGCCATTTTTCTGATAATTAACTGTTGCTGGTAATCTTTTTCGCCGAAGAAAGCCAGGTTTGGCTGAACGATATTAAATAGTTTGGACACGATCGTGTCGACTCCGCGAAAGTGGTTGGGACGAGAAAGACCGCACATTTTTTCAGCTAAGCCGCCAGGGTCCACAAAACTCTGAGATCCTTTTGGGTACATCCTAGCAGCCGAAGGGAAGAACAGGATGTCTACGGCAAAGTCGTTCAATAGTTTTTTATCATGCTTCAAATCCCTGGGATAGCTCCTGAAATCTTCCTCAGGACCAAACTGGGTCGGGTTGACAAAGATGCTTACAACGACAATGTCAGCCTTGGTTTTGGCCGCGGCGACCAAGGAAAGGTGTCCTTCATGTAAATAACCCATGGTGGGGACAAAGCCGATTGTTTTGCCCTGGCCTTTCATTTTGAGGGAGTAGGCCTGCATTTCTTTAGGGTCTTTAATTGTTCTCATGATGACTAGCAAGCAGCGGCGTTATCTAACAACCCAGAAACGGGCGATCGCCCAGAGAATAATGGCCAGAGCCAGAGCTAGGACCTTTAAACCAAAATTTCGCGTAAAGAATTCCTTAAGCACCTTTATCTTCCTTCATGCCATCGTCTTTAGCGGGGGTCCCTGGTCTTTGCCAGGTGGCAAAGTCACATTTGGGGTAATTAATGCAGCCGTAGAAGACTTTGCGGCGCCTGGTCCTTCTTTCAACAATCTCGCCGTCGCACTTAGGACACTTGGCCCCGATCTTTTTAAGGATCGACTTGATGTTTTTACACTTGGGATAAGCGGAACAGGCTAAAAAGCTGCCGAAGCGGCTATGTTTCATGACCATGGGGCTGCCGCATTTATCACATTTTTCTTCAACAGCATCCTTGCCTTCTTCGCCCGGCAGAGCCTTGGTAAACTTGCATTTTGGGTAGCCTGAACACGCCATGAAATCACCGTAGCGGCCCTGGCGGATGACCAGGAATTTGTCGCAATCAGGACATTTTTCCTTGGTCAATATTTCCTTTTTGACCTTTTCCATTTTGACTTCAGCCTCAGTCAGGGCAGCGGCAAACGGCCCGTAGAAGTCCTTTAACGTTTCAATCCAGCCCACTTTAGCGGCCACGATATCATCCAGGTCATCTTCCATGTGTGCGGTGAACTTAATGTCCATGATCCGAGGAAAGTGTTTGACCAGCAGCCCGTTGACGGTTATACCGATCTCGGTTGGCTTGAGCGCGCGGCCTTCCTTTTCTACATATCCCCTGTCTTGGATCGTTGACATGATTGGGGCATAGGTAGATGGGCGGCCAATGCCGCTTTTTTCCAATTCTTTGACCAGTGAGGCTTCATTATAGCGAGGTGGCGGTTGGGTAAAGTGTTGTTCGGGAGACAGGCCCTGCAAGATCAATTCTTGTCCTTCTTTTAGTAAGGGCAGGGTGCCAGCCATTTCTTTTTCGCCTTCCTCATCTTCACCTTCAAGGTAAACCTTAATAAAACCGTCAAACTTTAAGACCGAGCCAGTGGTGCGAAAAACATAATCATTAGCAGAAATATCAATGGAGGTTTGATCAAAGATTGCTGAGTTCATCTGGCAGGCCACAAACCTCTTCCAGATCAGATCATAAAGCTTTAGTTCGTCAGGCTTAAGGCTGTCTTTTATTTTTTCCGGGTGCCGCAAGACCGAAGTTGGCCGGATCGCCTCGTGAGCATCCTGGGCCTGTTTTTTCTTCTTATATTTTTGTGGTTGGTGGGGAAGATACTCCTGGCCAAAG
>JAHIZU010000253.1 GCA_018814265.1 Candidatus Margulisiibacteriota bacterium
CCTACCCGGCTTTCGTCTTGCAGGTCCATGCCCTCATAGAGCTTTTGGGCCAGCACCATGGTCTTTTTAGCGGAGAAACCAAGCTTGCGGGAAGCTTCCTGCTGCAGGGTGCTGGTGATAAAGGGCGGGGCCGAATGCCGTTTTTGCTCTTTCTTTCTGACGGCGCCAACCGTGTACTGGGCGCCCTCAAGCTCTTTTAAGATCTTCTTGGCTTCAGCCTCAGAACTGATAACCTTGCCTTTTTCCTTAGGCCGAACACCTAAAGAGTCTTCTCCTTTGGCAACTAGCTTGGCTGAGAACTCTGTCTTTTCCTGGTTGGCCAGTTTGGCCAAAATGTCCCAATATTCCTCTGGCTTAAAGGCCTTGATCTTTTCTTCTCTTTCGCAGATCAAGCGAACAGCTACTGACTGAACCCGGCCGGCGGACAAGCCTTTTCTGACTTTTTTCCAGAGCAAAGGACTTATTTTGTAGCCGACTAGGCGGTCCAGGATGCGGCGGGCTTGTTGAGCATTAACCCTAGGCATATCAATTTCCCGGGGATTTTTGACCGCGCTTGTGACAGCCTCTTCGGTGATCTCGTGGAATTCGATGCGCAAAATCTTGCCGGTTTTTTCCAGCAGGGCCTTGAGATGCCAGGCAATGGCTTCACCTTCGCGGTCAGGGTCAGGGGCTAAGAAAATCGTGTCCGCGGCTTGGGCTAGTTTTTTTAATTCCTTAACGATCTTTTCCTTGCCTTTAATGATCTTGTAGTTGGGGGTAAAGTCCTTGTCAATCTTAACCCCAAGGGATTTGGGGGGTAAGTCCCTGATGTGGCCACCGCAGGCTGTAACTTCAAAGCCTTTACCCAAGAACTTTTTAAGGGTTCTTGCCTTAGCGGGTGACTCAACTATTACCAGTTTTTTAGCCAAAATTTCCTCCTTGAATCAAATGAATGTTATCAGACAAGGCTATATCTGTCAAATAGTACAGCAATTTCATTGCCAGGTCCGGGTTAATTTTCTTATGAGGGAGAAGGTTTTGAAGCGTCGAAATTACGACACTAGCGGCCAAATCTATTATCTAGCTCTTCCTGAGACAGCCTTATCATGGTGGGTCGGCCATGGGGGCAGGTTGCCGGGTTTTCAGTTGCAAACAGGTCCTTGATCAACTGATTCATCTCTTGGACAGATAATTTGTCACCAGCTTTGATGGCGCTGTGGCAAGCGATCAGTTTGCGGATATTTTCCTGTTTAATTTCTAATTGTGCTGATTTTCCCAGGGTCTGGAGCTCAGATACGATATCCAGGAGCATTTGTTTGGCTGGGTTTTTGGTCGCGATCGCTGGCACTGAGCGTAATATATATGTATTATTGCCGAATTCTTCCAAGTCAAAGCCGAGACCCTTTAAATATTCTATGTTTTCTCCCAGGACGGCTGCTTCCTTGGGGCTAGTCTCGATGGTTTCGGGAACTAACAGGGGTTGCTGTGCTTGGGTTTTGGCTTTGTGGCCAAGTTGATCATAAATAATGCGCTCATGCGCTGCATGCTGGTCAATTAGCGCGAGGTCCTCGCCGTCCGTACATATAATATATGTAGCTTTATATTGATAGATAGGGAAGAGCGGTTGAACAGCGGAAAGATCTATCTCTATTTCCTGGCTGGTAACCGGCAGCTGATCATTGATCGCCGAAAACAGGGCATCAGCCATTTCAGGTTTCCAGGCCAGATCAGTGCTTGGGGTCCAGGAGCCGGAGCCCTGGCCATCCCCAGCTACCGGTTGTTTAATGTTGAGTTTTTGTTCCAGAGTAAGCCTGACACAATCCCTGATCGCTCCCATAACTTCCTGGGTTTTTACAAACTTGATCTCGCGTTTGGTTGGGTGGACATTAACATCTATTTGTTTTGGGTCTATCTCGATAAAAAGGATAGCGATTGGATAACGGTTATTCGGGATAAGGGTGCGGTAGCCTTCTTCCAAAGCCCGGTTGAGCAGGAAATTTTTAACATATCGGCCATTAACAAAAAAGGTCTCATAGCTTTTGTCCAGCCGGCTTAACGTTGGCCGGCTGATCAAGCCGCTAATTTTGCCCAGTTTAAAATCAAGCTGGGCTTCAACCAGCTCTTTAGCCAGCTCAACCCCGTAAATGGCAGCCACGGCATCTTTTAGGCGGCCAGAACCGGAAGTGACCAGCAAAGGCTTTCCGTCTGAAACTAGTTCAAAGGCGATTTGCGGCTTAGCCAGGGCATATTTTGCAACGATATCGCCGATATGGCCTATTTCAGTTGGCGGTGATTTAAGGAACTTTTTTCTGGCCGGGGTATTAAAGAAAAGATCTTTTACAATCAGGGTTGTTCCAACCGGACAACCAATTTCTTCTATCTTGCCAATTTTCCCGCCCTCAACCCTTAACAAGCTTCCAGCTTCCTCATCTTTATCCTTACTTCTGATCTCCATTATAGAAACACTAGCGATCGAGGGCAGTGCTTCGCCGCGAAAGCCTAAAGTTTGGATGTTGAACAGATCATCAAGCTGGCTGATCTTGGAGGTTGAGTGGCGTTCAATGGCCAGCCTCACTTCTTCCCGGGTCATGCCCTGGCCGTTATCGGAGACACGGATCAGCTTGCGTCCAGCGCTTTGGATCTCGACTTTGATCTGTGTGGCCTTGGCGTCAATCGCATTTTCGAGCAATTCCTTGACCACAGATGCCGGGCGTTCAACCACTTCGCCAGCAGCGATCTTATTAGTGAGATCTTCAGGCAGGATCTTGATCCGTGAGGCCATAGCTCAATTTTACTTTATTTTGAGGCTTAATCCAAGAAGGGGTAGCTGTTTTCCTGGTACAATTTCTTAAGTTTTAAAAGTGCTGGCTCAAGGATCTCCGGGCCATGGCCTTTCCAGCCGCGGTTGGCGGTTTCTTGCAAAGACTCTAAATCTCTTTTTGTTTGTTGATAAACATATTCAGGCGGCAGGCCGACTTTCACTTTACTTATTGCCCTGGCGATGACCTTCTCTGCTTTCTCTTCCCAGCGCGGCACATCCGCGCTATAAACGCGGCCAGTATACTTTAGGGCAAAGCGGTCCAGGGCGATTTCCAGCCGGCGTTTTTCCCAGGGAGTCTTGGCCTGTTCAAATTGCTCGATGAGTTTATTATATTCCGGATCGTCATAGGCAGGCGGGATCATCAAGTGTTGTGTTGGGATGATCGGCTCTATCATAATGCGGCAATCGTCTTTTCCCTGCAGGGCCTCTTTATTATTTGGATCGATCTTTAGGACCTCGTCGTATAATTTTTCTGCCTCTTCGTATTTCTCGGCATATTTAAAGTTGTCGGCTTTGGAGAGCAAAGACGCGGCCTCCTCGTGATCAGCATTGGCAGAGGTGAATGACATGAACAGGAAAAGGGAGATAAACATTATTATTATTTTAGTGCCCATAAAAGCTCCTTTAGTTTCCTGACGGGTAATCCTACCACATTTTCGTAATCGCCGGCGATTTTCTCGATAAAAATCTCCTCGATCTCCTGAATGCCGTAGGAGCCGGCTTTGTCCAGGGGTTTGCCGGTTTTAACATAGTCATTGATCTCGTTGTCCGAGACCTTTTTCATTTTTACCTTGGTAACCTCAAAATCCGCGATCTTGTCGAACGTTTCTGAGTCAACAACAGCGATGCCAGTAATCACCTTGTGTGTCCGGCCAACCAGGCTTTTAAGCATAGCGATCGCCGCTTTATTGCTTTTTGGTTTGCCCAGGATCTTTTTGCCTAGCACTACGATCGTATCAGCGCCAATAACCAGGGAGTTTTTTGACCTCAGGGCCACGTCTTCTGCCTTGGCCAGTGCTGCTTTAATTGCAAAGGCTTCTGGATTCTTGGCTCTAATACCTGATTCATCGACCTGACTGGGGATTACCATGAAGTTCTTAACAATTTTCTTTAGCAGTTTTTTCCTTCGGGGTGAGGCCGAGGCTAGAATAACTTTCTTTTTCATGTTAATGAAGACTTTTTTCCATAAAGAACCAGGGCATAGCTTAGATATTGGTCTAGAAAGGTTCCTTTTTCTTTTTTTAGGTGGAGAACACTTAAATCA
This sequence comes from Candidatus Margulisiibacteriota bacterium, assembly GCA_018814265.1. Lineage (GTDB taxonomy): Bacteria > Margulisbacteria > WOR-1 > O2-12-FULL-45-9 > O2-12-FULL-45-9 > JAHIZU01. Next base: position 4,065 of record JAHIZU010000253.1, read on the forward strand.
CGATCCATCTTTAGCAGTTTTTTTATGATTCTAAGCGGACTAATAAAATTGAATGAGTAAAAGATAGAGTCACCAAAAAACGAATATTTTGTAATGCCAATCTCTTTACATATCTTTCTCAATTCTCGTCTTGAATAAGGGTATTCCTCTCCAGCCTTCCACGTTCCGGCTGTTTCGGCAAGAAATTTAAATATTCTGTAGGGCAGGTTGTATTTGTTAGGAACGGAAATAAAAGTAATTCCCTTATCCTTTAAAACATCAAAATGGGCTTTGTTTATCTTTATTCTAGCGGGGCCGCTAAAATGCTCGGTTAAACCAAAGGACATGGAAATATCATATTTGCCCAGCAGATTGGCCGGGAGCAGGAGGGCATCTTGTTTAATGAATTCTGCGGACAAACCGTTTCTTTCAAAAAACTCACGAGCTCTTCTAAGCGCGCCTTCAGAATAATCAAGGATAGTGATCTTGGCCCCTCTTTTTGCCATTAAGGCGGCATTGGTCCCAACGCCAGCGCCCAGCTCAATGACTTTTAAGCCATTAAAAGAGCCAAATTGTTTTACTACGGCTTTTTCGGTTCGTTGCCATCTTATAGAATGTTCTTCCTTTGCAAGATCGAAAATGTCTTCTTCGATCAAAGGAGATTTTTGCCAAAGACCATCCCATAGTTGTGGTGAGTTATTTTCTGTGTTTTTCTCGCTGTTTATCATGCAGGGTAGGTGCCTCAACAAGAGTATATACGATGTGTTTATGTGTATGCAACTCTTTGCTAGGCCCAAGCCGTGCCCAGTTTTGTATGTAGGGAATATTAATAATCTTCCTTAAAGTGAAATTGCAGCCACATTTTAGCGACAAAATTGCGGAGAGTGATAGAAATGAAAAAGCTTGTTTTTGTTTCTTTGGTGCTATCTTTCTTGCTATTGTCTTGTTCTTTTGCCCAATCCGACCTTAATAATTCTCTCGAGGAGTGGAATGGCTATTATGTTTCTCACGGGATCAGTGGTTATCCGACGTATAACCGATTGATGGATAGATATGATTTTTATGACATAAATGACAGTTATTGCGGCAGCCTGTGTTATAATCCTGTTATAGACGATTGGGAATATATTAGTCTTTAATTATGAAACGTGGAATTTCCGTCGTTATTTTAATTGTTTTGCTTTTTGCTGGTCTAGTCCAGGCTAAAGATCTGCGAGCGACTAAACTCAAAAAATTCCTGGACCGCTACCCCTGGAGCCCGTTGCGCGGCCACGAACAGGAAATCCTTTACTGCGCTGATAAATTTGGTTTGGACTTCCGCCTCTATATCGCGATCGCTGGCGCCGAAAGCTCCTATGGCAAAAGATTCCCCAAGAGCAGCAAAAACCTGACTGGATATGCGGTATATGATGATAACGTTGGCAGCTTTAATTCTATTTGGCATAATATTTATGAGACTTCAAAACTGATCGCGACCTCAAACTACTACAAAAAATTCAGGAAGACCCGTGACATTAAAGACTTGATCTTTGTTTATAAGGGCGTGCCGCCTTATGACCATTACTATAATAATATGCGCTACGCCCTGGACCAGATCACCAGGGTATCCATTGTCCGTGAGTTGAAAGAGCAGCGGGAAAAGCTGGTGCGGTTGGACCCTGCCAGCAAGCGCCTGATGGGAAAACGGGAGTATGTTGAGAAAATGTTTGCCTGGACGGCGGTTCGCTATGATAAGCACACAGTAAGAAAAGTCAGCGAGGCTGGCCTCAAATTTGCCGCCAAATAGCTTAGTGCCTTTATCACCCTGCAAACTCAAAACAGCTGGGAACTCTCTGGGCTTGACCCAAGTCCATTCCGAAATCAGCGATAATATCAAAGCGGCCTAGAAAGGTGCGAGTAGTTTGTTGGAAGATCGGGAAATATTCTCGCCAATTGGACCGGAAGGCATTTGATGCGACCTTTACAAAACTCTCAAAAAGTCGGGAAATTTATTCAAGATCGTCTCTGGTGAAAACGCAACGGAAAGGATCAGTAAAAACCAGCGCCGGAGTATTCTTGCCAATCTTATAGAGCGGGATAATAACATTATTAAGGTTAACCCAATCGCTGATAAACAAGCCCTGTCTTGATAGATTATAGATTGTTCCCAATAACAAATCTAGAAAAACAGCTATGTCCTCAGGCTCTTTTTGTTCCAAGATCTTTGTCCCGCTGATCGCATTTTCGCCTTCCCGGTATTCTTTCTGGGCAACGACCAACGGCGAAGCAAGCATTGTCTGGCCAACAGAGAGCTCAGCCTTTCTGCGTACAGCGTGTTGTTTGCTGCTGCGCATGAGCTGATAGCCGGGCAGAAGTTTTGCCATGAGCTTGGAGGCGGTTTTCTATTGAGAGTACTTTGTCCCGAGACGCAGCGGGAAATAGTGTGCTATTATCAGCTAATGCAAATCTTGCTCCACAATATCAAGATCCGGTTAGAAGATGATGAGCCTGCGAGCTATAAAAAATTAGCGGCTAATAAACTCAGGCTGGACATTTCCGATGTCAGCCAGGTAAGGGTGTTTAAGAAGTCGTTGGATGCCCGTGACAAAAGGCAGTTTTTTTTAATTTGTCTTTGGCGGTTAAGATACCGTCAAAATTCAGGCACAGCAAGCAGTTCCCCCGCCTGGCGGAAGCACCTCCCAAAAAAGAACCAAAAAATATTTTGTCAGATAGGCCGATTATTATCGGCTTTGGTCCGGCCGGGATGTTTGCTGCTTTAACTTTTTTGGCCTATGGTATAAAACCGGTTGTTTTTGAGCGGGGGAAAAGAGTTGAGGAGCGGCTACAGGATATTCGCAAATTTGAGCAAGAAGGGGTTTTAGATCCGGAATCAAATGCCCAGTTTGGTGAAGGTGGGGCAGGGACATATTCCGATGGTAAGCTGACAACCAGGATAAAAGAGACCGGCTATGTGGCCAAAGTTTTAGAGACCTTTGTTGAGCATGGAGCGCCGGCTGAAATCGCTTATTTAAACAAGCCGCATTTGGGGACTGATCAGCTCTCTGCCATTGTTAAAGATATTAGAGAGTATATTGTGAGTTCAGGCGGAGAGATCAATTTTCAGTCAAAAGTGACAGATCTTATTGTTGAGGGAGATACGCTGAAGGGTGTCATGGTCAACGGGCAAAAGCACTTCTCAACAACGGTGATCTTGGCGATCGGTCATTCGGCTAGAGATACTTTTCAATTATTACGGGACAAAGGAGTTGGCCTGGAGCAAAAGCCTTTTGCGGTTGGGGTGAGAATTGAGCATCCGGCTGAATTGATCAACCTGATGCAGTATGGTGAAAAGTATCAAAATCATCCCAAGCTTGGTCCGGCAGAGTATGCGTTGGCAGCTGGGGGTGTCTATTCTTTTTGCATGTGTCCGGGTGGTGAGATGATTAATGCTGCTTCAGAGCCTGGCAAACAGGCCTTAAATGGCATGAGCAATTCCAAGCGGAATGGGCAGTTTTCTAATGCCGCCATTGTGGCGGCGGTTACCACAGAGGATTTTGGCTCCAGCGATCCCATGGCCGGGATCGAGTTTCAGCGGCAGATGGAGGCGAAGGCCTACATTGATGGATGGAAGGCGCCGGCTCAGAATCTAATGGATTTTCTTAATGGAACTAAGTCGTCAAAGATCATTCCCAATTCATATAAGCTGGGAACGGTTTCTACGGAGCTTAACAAAATGTTGCCGGAATTTATTTCCAGTAAGCTTGCGGCTGCCTTTAAGCAATGGGCAGAGCGGTTTCCTCTCTTTGTCTCTGAGCGGGCGGTGCTGCTTCTGCCTGAGACCAGAACCTCCTCGCCGGTCAGGATATTGCGGAATAATGAAAGGCGCTCAGTAAGCCTGGCCACCTTATATCCAGTTGGCGAAGGTTCGGGCTATGCTGGTGGGATAACCAGTTCAGCTGTTGATGCGATTAAAACGGTTGAGGCGATACTTGGGATCTCATAAAAAATTGGAGAGGGAAGCCCTTCGGCTTCGCTCAGGACAACCCTCTTGCGTACTCACTTCCTAATGCCACTTTTCGCTGTGCCTTTTTATTCTGATGGAAAGGCAACATCAAGCGACGAAATCTCGACACCTTTGACGGGCCTCCACTAGTAAAAATGGTTTTAAAGGTCGGCAATAAAGTTGCTGTTATGTGGTTGGGTGAAATGAAAATGATGGATAAACCATTTGCGAAATTCCCAGTATATCAACAAGCTTTAATTGCGGCAAAAAAAGTTAATCTGCTGTGCAAAAGGATTAATAGCCGGGAATTTTGTTTTTTAAAAGATCAACTTAGAAGAGCTGCGTCTTCAATTGTTTTAAATATTGCCGAGGGCTCTGGAAAATGGACCAAAAAGGACAAAATTAATTTCTATCGTATTGCCAGGGCGTCGGCACATGAATGTTCTGGGGCACTTGACTTGATTATCGTATACCAATTAGCAAACGAAGATAATATTAAGCTGTATAAAAGGGAATTTGAACGTATTGCCGGCGACTTGCAAGCTATGATCTTTAGCATAGAAAGAAGAAAAATATAATAATTCCTGTGCCTGCTCCTGTGCCTTTCCCTATGCTTGTGCCTATAAAAATCCGATTTGGAGTGGTTCTGATGTTAGGCGCAGGAACAGGCACAGGAAATAAAAATCCAGCGCCAGCTCGGATTTTTATTTGGAGAGGGAAGGATTCGAACCTTCGAAGGCATAAGCCGTCTGATTTACAGTCAGATGCGTTTAACCACTTCGCTACCTCTCCGCGCGATAGCGCCCTGTGCCTGAGCCTTTTAAGAGCGCCATAAAAGAACGGTTGCGGTTAAGACACGAAAGGCCCTAACCGCAACCGAATAAAAACTTATTTGCGGCGTTTTGTTCTCTTTCTGCCGCGAGCCATCTTAGCGCGAGAAATGTCACCCTTCTTGTCGATGAAATAAAGGTAACCCTTCTCTTTCTTAATACCGCATTTCATAACTTTTTCTGCCATGTCATTTCACCTCCTTTGTCTTATAACTTCGTATAGCGTGATCCCGGTTGCTACCGAGGCGTTTAGAGAGCTTGTCTCTCCCTGCATCGGGATGCGCACTACTTCGTCGCATCTTTCTTTGACCAATCGGGCCAACCCGCTGCCTTCGCTTCCGACGACAAGAGCAAGCGGGACTTTAAAATCTGCCTCATTATATAATCTTTTACCGTCGATTTCAACCCCAATCACGACGATAGCTTGGTTTTTTAAGGAGGAGATCGCTTCGGCGATGTTGGGCACGCGGGCGACAGCGACATTCCTGGCCGCGCCGGTCGAGACCCGCATCACGGTATCATTTACCTGGACCTGGCGCGCCTTGCGGATAACCACGCCGTGAACGCCAGCAGCTTCAGCCGTCCTTAAGATCGCGCCAAAGTTGTGCGGATCTTCAATGCCGTCGAGGATCAAAATGAACAGGGGTTCGTTCTTCTTGGCCGCGATATCCAGCAGGTCGTGTAATTTCTTATATTCAAACATTGCTTAAAGCGCGTTCAAATATCTTGAGCGCCTGGTCGATCTGGGCTTTATTCACGATAAGGGGAGGAACAAAGCGCATTACTGTGCCGCCACCGCCGGTTGGGATCAGGATCAGGCCGTGTTTAAGGCAATAATTCATGATCTGGCTGACAAGAGCAGCTTCCTTAAAATCCACGCCGATCATTAGTCCTATACCGCGGACATCTTTGATCACAGGATATTTAATTCGAAGTTTTTCCAGGGCTTTCTTCATGTAGCTGCCCATCCGGCTAGCGTTCCGCAGTAATTTACCTTGTTTAATGACCTCGATCGTAGCGATGGCTGCAGCGCAGCAGACTGGATTGCCGCCAAAGGTCCCGCCATGCGAGCCGGGAGACCAGTTTTTCATTATCTTGGCTGGCGCGGCAATGCC
>JAHIZU010000254.1 GCA_018814265.1 Candidatus Margulisiibacteriota bacterium
CCGCGTCAATTTCGGGGTGCAGCACAGCATCGCAAGTTGATGTTACGGGGACCTTAAGCGAAGCGCAGACCCAGTTGGCCAGCGGGGACCTGGATGGGGCGCGAGAATCTTACGAATCAGCTTTGGCTGCCGATCCAACGAATGCCGAAGCAAACTTTGGCGCAGCCATGCTCGGAGTTTTAAATGTGGCCGTGGATGAAAATACGCGCACTTTTGCTTCGAAATTTGGAGTCAATATGCCTACAACGCTTAATGAGTTATTTAATACTACCCCTACAACATCGGCTACTGCTATTATTAACTTTTCTTCTTTTTTTCAGGCTGCGACGACACCGGAAATAACTCCTGGCGAGGTCCAATCTTATATGGAGAATACACTGATTCCGGCGCTTGACACCGCCTTGAACCGGTTAGCTGTGGTTGAGTCAAATTCTAATTTTAAATATACCATAACTACTGACATGTCCGGCGGTGATTCAGATATTGAGGTTGATCTTGGAGAAATATACGCGCTGGATCTTCTGGGAAGTCTGATCAGGGGCATGCTGTATGAAGCCGTGTCTTATAACTGGGATTATACGACCAGCGATCCTTTGAGCGAGCCGAATTTTGGCACCTTAAAATCTAATGGGTCCGCTAACATGGCTAATGCAAGAAGTGCTTATGCGCGCGCTATGGAGAAATGGATATCGGGGATAAATTATATTGCGAATGAAGCGGATGATCAGTCGGATGATGCCATTCCTAAGTTTAGCAATCCAAGTGAAAAGGATGAGTGGTTAAGCTATATTGGTAAAGTTAAAAATTCTTTGGAAAACGGCGACACCACTATCGAATTAAACCCAACTGCGGATATTGTTGTTGATCTCAAGCAATATTATTCTTCGCCCATTTCCGATTTAAAGACCTATGTAAACGCGGCTAAAGATAATTTTACCGGGTTTGATTTTACAATAAACGGGGCGTTTCCTCAAATGCAGACCCAAGCCGATTGGGAAAATTTGTATAATTCATTGCGGTAGTATTATGATTTTATTAAGAGGAGAAGATAATTACGCGTAAAGCATTATTCTCTATAGCCCTAATATTAGCTCTGACCCCCACGGTCTTTGGGATGACGATTTTCAAGTTTGGGCTTGGGGATATTGCTGTTCCGGTAGGGGTAGAGGAAGGATTTTTTTCTCAATCTATAGGGTTAATTGGAGCCGAGCGTTGCAAGATAAATTGGTCCTATGAATATGAAAATACCATTAGCAGCAGGGATTTGAATTTGAACAATGCTGATTCTAAATTGAAGGTTGTTCTTCCTTTAGGGAACTCCTTGCTGGTGGAAGAAGGGATTATCGGTCTTTCTGTTCATGGGAATAGGGCTCAATTCCAGGCGAATTATAATGATAACGGTCTTGATTTGAGCGACCGGTCGGATACGGTTAGTTTTCTTTACGGCGCTCGGTTATCCAAATATTTTGATATGGCAATAGGCTTGAGCCAGCATCATAACCCTGATTTGCTTGCGGATCCGCGTCTTGGCTTTAGTTACGAATTAAAGGTGGCCCCATCAGAAATATTTGCCGTTGGGTACGGCAATGAAAAGATCAGCGCTAACAATCTTACGAAGCTACGCTATGACGGGAACTGGTTTGAATACCCAAGTTTTGGGATTTTGAACACGCAGAGAATCGATCTGTCTGCCCGCCTCGGGAAAGGATTTGGCGTGAAGCTAAAGCATCAACAGGAAAAAATGGAGCCGGATCAGACAGCTTCCCTGAACCAGGGAAGCATTTATGAAAAGGGAGAAAGGGTAGAGATTGAGGCTTGCTACGATCTTAATGGCCAGGCTAAACTTCAGGGATTGTTTGGCCGAGAGAATAACGGCCAGGACGTCAAATATTATGAAGACGGAAGCAGGTTCGCTTATGCCCAGACGGATTCAAGTAATATTTTTAGCAGTCTGGGAATGTCCTGGCGCTTGAAGGATTTTGACGCTGAATTCAGCGTATCCAGGTCTGAAATTGATCTTTCGGGCCGGGGCAGCCTTTATTCGGAAAAACTTCCGGACGTGATCTCCAATGTTGACAATATTGATAAAGTAGCTGACCTGGATTCCAGAATAACCACGAACGGCTGTCATTTTGGCCTGAAAGGGGCGTTATCCGACCGTGTGGCGTTCAATGGTAAATTGAGCTATTTATCAATGCTGCTGGATGGAGACGCCAATATCTGGAACAGCTGGTTTTTCGGCGCGGTCAAGCAGCTGGAAAATAATTATGCCGCGCCTTTTAAACAAGCTGATTTATTGATGGGAGAAATAGGGTTAAAATACCTTTTAGATGATGAGATGGAAGCCGGCTACACTTTTAAGCAGCTGGTCCCAGTGTCTGTTGAAAACTCAGCAGCAGGAGATGACAGCGATTATGGGAGCATTGACGATAGTGGCGTAAGCAGTGGTGGCAGCAGGCATACAGTTTCTTTAACCTATTATTTTTAGATGACGATGAAATATTTATGGACAATAAATGACGCAGAAATGAAAGGAGAGGACCAATGATAAAAAATACGTGTGTTTTTCTTTTGTACTGTTTGCTTGCTTCGGTCACCTTTGCCGCTGACCTTTCCCCGGAAGTTTCGGTTGAAAAAAGTCTGACCCTCCCAACCCTGCTCGAAAAGATCCAGACTAATCAAAAAAAGATCAATGATATGTACGCGGAAACAACCACAACTATTAAATCGAACATTTCCATGCCAGGGTCAACAGATAAAGGGTCTCAAACCATGGTGCAGAAGGGTAAGATGTGGACCAAGGGCAAGGATAAATCCAAGATTGAAATGCTATCTCCAACCAAGCAGATTACCATTACCAACGGCGACCAGATGGCGATCATTAATCCTGAGACCGGGCAGAAGATGATCCAGGACCTGAAAAAATTGAAGGGTCAAGGCGCAGGGGGCAAGGGGCAAGGAGAGATGGATCTGGCAAAAGCCATGGAATATTTTGATCTGTCAGTCAAGCAATTGGAAGACGGCAATTATGTTATAACGGGCAAACCCAAAGAAGTCAACAGGTTTTTGACAAAGATGGAATTCTATGTTGATTCTACGCGCTGGGTGCCGGTGAAGATCTTAATGTACGGGCAAAAAGACAAGCTGATGAGCCAGTCAGAGATTGAATACAAGGCTTTTGATGTAGGTGAAGATGACCAGGCTTACTTGCCAATTAAGAATATTTCCAATGTTAATACACCTATGGGCAAAATGAGCGTTGAGATGGAGTTTGGGAATATTAAGGTTAATAAGGGGATTGGTGATAAGGAGTTTGAGATTAAATAAGACAAGGAGGGAAAGTCATGAGTAAGAAAGCAATAGGTTTATTATTTATTTTGGTTTTTGTGGTAGCTCTAGCAGTAGGTTGTGGGCAGGTGGTTTCGAATGAAGAGACTGGGAATGAAGAGGTTCGTTCAACTGGGAAGACGATAAGTGGCCAAATAACCGATTTGACTAGCGGAGCCCCTCTTCCCGGAGCTTTAATTTACGCTGGTGGTAAAACAACTACCACAAATTCTTCAGGCAATTATACGCTCGAAGGGATTTCCTTCACTAGTGAATCAATAACG
>JAHIZU010000255.1 GCA_018814265.1 Candidatus Margulisiibacteriota bacterium
AATAATGAAGTTGGTCAAAACATTGCTTCCCGAAAAATCGTCTTATCCACTATTGGCATATTGGCTGGCATCCGCAAATTTGCCCAAGAAAGCAAACAGCTTAGACTGGCCTGGTCTCTCGTAGCTCCAAACGATGCGCTGCGAAAGAAGCTCATCCCTTTCAAAGGCCTAGCTTCAATCGAAGAAACAATTGCCGCTTTAAAAGAATATCAAAAGGCCACCAAACGAAGGATTACCATTGAATATGTGGTCTTAAAAGGCGTAAATGACAGTCAAGCCGATATAAAAGAGCTGGCTAAGATCGCCAACAAGCTTGATAGCCATATCAATTTAATCCCCTATAATAATTCTCCAGGTTCTGTTTTTGAATCAGGAGACGTAGATCAAATTCGTTCTAAATTGAAAAAGATCAACCAGAGCATTAATGTGACCATTAGAAATAGCCTTGGCCAGGACATTTCCGCTGCTTGCGGCCAGCTGGCAACTCTGATAAAATAAGCCATCATGTCGCAAACAATTACACAAAAAATACTCGCTAAACACGCAGGACTGAAAAAAGTGGGACCAGGACAACTGATCAGCTGCAAAGTCGATCTAGTCCTGGGGAATGACATCACCAGCCCTCCGGCAATCAAGCAATTTGCCAAGATTGGGGTTAGAAAAGTTTTTGATAAAAACAAGATCTATCTGGTGCCAGACCATTTTACTCCAGCCAAAGATATTAAATCCGCCCAGCAGGTCAAGATGATGCGTGAGTTTGCTAAAAAATACGGCATTGTCAATTTCTTTGAGATCGGCTGCATGGGCATTGAACATGCCCTGCTGCCTGAGATGGGCGCGATTAAAGCTGGTGATCTGGTGATTGGCGCTGATTCCCATACCTGTACTTACGGCGCGCTGGGCGCTTTTTCAACCGGTGTTGGCTCCACTGACATGGCTGCAGCCATGGCCACAGGTGAAGTTTGGATTAAAGTCCCTGAACAGCTTAAGTTCGTATTTAAGGGCAACCTGGCCAAATGGGTCGAAGCTAAAGACCTTATTCTATATACGATTGGTCAAATTGGCGTTGACGGCGCCAGGTACATGTCAATGGAATTTACTGGCCCGGTCATCAGAAAGCTTTCTGTTGAAGGTCGTCTTACCATCGCTAACATGGCAATTGAAGCTGGCGGCAAGAACGGCATTTTTGAGGCTGATGAAAAGACCCAAGCTTATCTCAAAAAAACTAAAGCTGGCCAAGGCATAGTTTACAAGTCAGATCCTGGCGCTAACTATAAAATGGTTTACGATTGGGATGTTTCAAAAATTGAGCCGCAGGTTGCCTTCCCTCACCTGCCCAGCAATACCAACCCAGTCAGTAAATGCAAAAACATAAAGATTAACCAATCCGTAATCGGCTCCTGCACTAATGGAAGGATCGAAGACATGAGAGTCGCCGCCAAGATCCTTAAAAATAAAAAGATCCATCGCGATCTTAGATGCATTATTCTTCCCGGCACTCAAGAAATATCTATGCAAATGATCAGGGAAGGCATAACAGAAACCCTAATTAAAGCTGGCTGTGTAGTGTCTACCCCAACCTGCGGACCATGCCTTGGCGGCCATATGGGCATCCTGGCTGAAGGTGAAAGATCAATTGCCACGACAAATCGAAACTTTGTCGGTAGAATGGGCCATCCAAAATCAGAAGTTTATCTTTCAAACGTGGCTGTGGCAGCGGCTTCAGCTATTGCCGGTCATATTGTCAGTCCGGAGGCACTTTAATGCAAGGCAAAGTCTGGAAATTTGGCGATAATATTGATACTGACCTGATCATCCCAGCCAGATATTTGAACACTTCTGATCCCTCAGAACTGGCAGAGCACTGCATGGAAGACGCAGATCCTAATTGGGTCAGCAAGAAGGAAAAAGGTGATTTCATCGTAGCTGGTGAAAATTTTGGCTGCGGCTCATCCCGCGAGCACGCGCCAATTGCCCTCAAAGCTGCTGGCGTTTCTGCCATTATAGCCAAATCATTTGCCAGGATCTTCTACCGCAACGCCATCAATATCGGCTTGCCGATCATGGAATCAGAGGAAGCGGCCAATGAGATAAAAGAAGGCGATAAGATCGAGGTGGACCTGGCTAAAGGTGAGATAAAGAACGTGAGTTCAAAAATGATCTACTACGCTCAGCCTTTCCCGCCATTCATGCAGAAACTGATCAAGGCAGGCGGCCTGATCAATTACATCAAAAAGTCAAAAAGGCGCTGAGACCAACCGGTTAAGATCCAGGCTAATGACCCCAGTATCCCACATTTCATAGACCATCAAATAACGGCCTTTTGGATTAGCCTTGAGCGCTGCAATATATGGCTGGCGCTGTTCGCTGCTCAGCATAAAAAAATCAGGGAAAAACTCCAGCCGAACCGATCTTTTATCAGGAAACTCAGTATCAGCCACCCCGGCCAGACGATCAAGGATGATCAAATATTGCCTGATCCCCTGATGGTTCATGACCAATTCCTGAAATACCGGCCAGCACATGTTCCTGAAACGGTTCGCCACATTCTTGATCAGGCTGGCCTTTTGTTCAGGCGCCAGGCTCGCATCAATGGTCTCCTTTAAGGAATTATAGACAACATTGCTCTCGATATAAGAAAAATTTGTCGGACCCAACAGGGAACGCAATCTTAGATCAAAGAATTTCTGAGGATCTTCATAAACACCATTTTTCATGTTAATCAAAGTGTTGAGCACGCGCTGCGACAGGTTGCTGCCGCTGGGCTTGCCAACACAATCAGCTATCCCCAGGACCAATAATTGGGTCTTTCTTGTGGGTGAATATTGCCTCAGGTCACTGGGCAGAAATTGGGCTGTGGCATCGATTAGCAATCCATGAGCATTGATCATTTCTGAGACCGCCATGCGGTCAACGCCATAAATGCCATTGGTCATCAGGAATTCAGAGACCATTTTGGCGCCTTCCACATTATGATCGATACCCTGATCCCGTAAATAACCAATATCGTGCAGCGCAACTGCTGTTGCCAGGTCAGTTTTGTCCTGTGCGGAAAGATATTGATATTGTCTTCTAACTCCTGCCAGAGTACGGCAATAAGGTTCAAAAGCAGTTTCATTGCGGATACAAGGCTGGAGCGCGTCAAATAACCGGCCATAATTACCGTCGACAATAGCAGCAAAAGCATTATTGACCGCGCGAATATGCCTCATTCTGTTCGCAGGTAATTGAGAGTACAATTTTGGCAGGAAACGCCTTTCACAGGCACGCATTAAAGGTATGGCAGTCATGCCCTCTTATCGAGAAGAAAAAGGCGTGATTTCAGCTAGCTAGATACTTTTTACGACCGTATCCCCAACTTCAGTAGTTGACATGCCCATTTTACCAGCAGACATAGACTTCATCTGGGTGCAGGTATGTCTAATAGCCTTATCAATATCAGCCGCGGCCTTGTCTTCCCCAAGCTCTTCCAGCAGCATCTGCATGGCGCCTATCGCAGCTAAAGGATTGATCACGTTCTTGCCGGTGTATTTAGGCGCTGAACCACCGATCGGTTCGAACATGGATACGCCTTCAGGATTGATGTTGCCGCCGGCCGCAATACCCATGCCGCCCTGGATCATCGCACCCAGGTCAGTGATGATATCGCCGAACATATTGTCAGTGACAATGACATCGAACCATTCCGGGTTCTTAACGAAC
>JAHIZU010000256.1 GCA_018814265.1 Candidatus Margulisiibacteriota bacterium
CAAGCATATGAAGGATATCCTGGCCGCGGCTCGTCGTAATCGGGTCCAGATATTATTTGAGGGCGCGGTTGGCGGCGGGATACCCATTATCCAGCCGCTAAAAGAAAGTTTGGCGGGCAATAAGATCGAACAAGTTTACGGGATCGTGAACGGGACCACTAATTATATCCTTTCCAAAATGATGGAAGAGCAGATGGAGTTCGGCGAGGCGTTGAAGAAGGCGCAGGAAATGGGGTATGCGGAACCAGATCCAACAGCGGATATTAAAGGTTACGACGCTTGTTACAAGGCAGCTATTTTAGCTTCCGTGGCATTTGGCGCAGAAGTGAACTGGAAAGATGTGCATTTTGAAGGGATAACTCGTATCAGCCAGGAAGACATTCAATATGCCAGGGATATTGGTTATGTTATAAAGCTTTTAGCAATTGCTCAAAAGGTTGATAATAAAATAGATGTAAGGGTACACCCGGCTTTGGTCGGCAGATCGCATCCCTTGGCGTCAGTCTCTGAAAACTTTAATGCGATTTATGTCACAGGGACACCTATAGGGCAATTGATGTTTTATGGGCCCGGGGCTGGAGGGGGCCCGACTGCTTCTGCTATCATTTCTGACATTATCCAGATCGCTAAGGGCGGGAAGAAAAAAACAGCAAAGCTTCGTAAGATCAAGGTCAAAAAGATATCAGAGATTGCCAGCCGCTATTATATTAGACTCCAGGCGCCGGACAAGTTTGGCGTGCTGGCAGGCATTTCCAAAGCATTTTCTAAGAAAAAAGTCAGCATTGCCGCGGTTGTTCAAAAGGAAACAGTTGGTAATCTGGCGACTATCGTGATCCTGCTTCACAAGGTTTCTGAAAAGAACTTAAAGGCCGCGCTTAAAGTCATTGCCAAGCTGCCGGTTGTGCGTAAGATCGTCAATGTGATCAGGATAGTCGCTTAATGCGTTTCGTTTGCTTACTCCTCACTATTCTTATCTTTGGCGCAGGTATTTCTCCAGCAGAAACGACGATCGAACGTAAAGTTTCCCTGGGGGGACAACAGACCGGCGGCAACACCGCTGTCCAATCCCTGCATATGGATTTTAAACTCAACCGCAACCGTAAATGGGTGGATGAAACGACCATCAAAGGCAGTCTGGATCAGGAGTTTTCCGCTGGGGCTGAAACCCAGAACAAGGCGTCTGGTTCAGGGCGTTTTGCCCGGTCAATCAATAAGCAGTTTTTCCATTACGCCAAACTACAGGCTGAGCATGACCGGTTTCAGGATTTAAATATCCGCATTATCCCTACGATCGGTTTTGGCTACTGGTTTCACGAAGATGATATCTTCAAATCAACGCTGGAGGGTGCGCTTGGTTATCAAAAAGAATATCTGATTAGTGGCGGAGTAAATGAGACTGCCCTGGTTGCGGTGAGCTCCGATATACTGTGGGGTGTTTTTACCAATAACCTGGATGTTTATGCTTCAGCGACCGATCTTGATAATTATCGTTTTACTAATGAATCAAAGCTCAAAATAAAATTAAATACACATTATTCTTTTAAGTTGAGTCTTAAAGACGAGTACAACAATCGTCCGGCAGCCGGCGTGCAAAAGAATGACGCAGCCTTTACCACCGGCCTGGAATTCGCTTTTAAGGAAACAAAGTCTTAAAATGGCCGGCAAAAGACTGGAACTGGTTTGAAGCGACTGGTGAATATGATAAATTTCGCTTTGTAAATTATTAGAAGGGAGAAAATGGTATGAAGAGGTTAATGGTTTTGGTTCTGCTTGCTATGTTTTCCATAAATTCTGTTTCAGCTTGTACCACGATGATAGTGGGCAAGGGTGCGACCGTTGATGGTTCAATAATTGTTGCCCATTCAGATGATGATGAATTAATGGATCAGCGGATTGTTTATGTGCCAGCCATGGACCATGCGCCGGGCTCAAAGCGGCCGGTCTATTATGATCCAGATGCCTTTGGCGGAAAAAATGTCCGCTACGTTGGCTCAAGCCGCGGACCGGGTTATGTAGATCCCAGCCGGCCGGCCAGTAAACCTCTTGGCTATATACCTCAGATTTCGCACACCTATGCATATTTTGATGGCAATTATGGAATTATCAATGAGCACCAGCTGGCTTTTGGCGAATGCACCAATGGTGCCAAGTTCCAGCCTAAGCAGGAACCAGGCAAAAGAATCTTCTACAGCGCAGAACTGTCCCGAGTGGCTCTGGAACGCTGCGCCACAGCCCGCCAAGCTATTAAGCTGATGGGGCAATTGATGGAAGACTATGGCTATTACGGCACTGGCGAAACTTTATTAGTAGGCGACACCATGGAGGCTTGGGTTTTGGAAATGTGTGCCGTACCCAACCGGAAGGCAGGCCTATGGGTAGCTAAGCGCGTGCCAGATGATCAGGTTTTTGCGGCCGCAAACGAGTTCAGGATCCGCGAGATCGATCCTAATGATCCTAATTTAATGTATACAAAGGATTTGTTCAAGGTTTGTGAGGGTTTAGGGTGGTGGAGGCCTGCAGAGGGTAAACTCGATTGGCTTAAGACTGTTAGTTTAGGTGAATATAACCATCCTTATTATTCGCTGCGTCGGGTTTGGCGAATTTTTAGCCGGATTAAACCTTCAGCTAACTTTAGTCCTTGGGTTGAAAATGGGCTTACCAATGCGTATCCGTTTTCTATTAAGCCGGATAAAAAATTATCAGCCAGGGATGTGATGGATCTTTATCGTGACCATTATGAAGGTACTGAGTTTGATATGACCAAGGGTATGGCTGCAGGGCCTTTTGGCTCTCCGGAGCGCTACTTTGGGCCTTATGATGGTAAGTCTCCAGATGTTGCTTCACCCGGCAGGAAAATGGAGGGGGCTTGGGAACGCCCGATTTCCGTGCACTACGCTGGTTATACCTTTGTCAATCAAGCTCGCGGTTGGTTACCAGATCCAATTGGAGGGATTTGCTGGTTTGCGCCGGATAAAGCAGCGACCAGCTGTTTTGTGCCTTTTTATGCCGGCGCAACTGATTTGCCATCTGTGTACCAAACTGGGGATACGGATAAATTCGATCGCCAAACTGCCTGGTGGGCCTTTAATTTTGTGTCAAATTGGGCCAACCTAAAATATTCTTATATGATTAAGGATATCGTGGCCAAACAGCAACAGCTAGAAGCTGTTGAATTTACTAATCTTCCAAAGGTTGACCAACAGGCTTTGGCATTATATAAAAATGATCCTAAAGCAGCTAAGCAATATTTAACCAAGTATTTAACTGATAATGCAAATAAAGTTGTGAAGGAATGGTGGGCTTTAGGAGATTACTTGATCGCCAAATATGATGATGGTTATGTAAATAAACCAAAAATGGCAGAAGATGTTGGTTATCCAAATTGGTGGCTTGATCAGGTAGGCTATGCTGACGGTCCGACAACTTATAAGGAGACGAAAAATGACAACTGACAAGTCAGAGGAACAGGAATTAGGCCTGACGACCCGTCGCATTGAATCGTTAACTGACGGCGTTTTTGCCATAGCTATGACGCTGCTGGTTTTAAGCCTGGAGCTGCCGCCACTTGGCCAGCAGTTGTCCGGCACACAATTACAGCAATTGTTATTAAGCCAGGCAGCCAAGTTTTTTAATTATGCCTTAAGTTTTGTGCTGCTGGCGGTTTTTTGGATTATCCACCACCAGCAATTTCATTATATAAAACGCACAAATCGGACCCACCTTTGGATAAATATCCTGGTGTTGATGTTTGTGGCCTTGATGCCGTTTTCTACCTCACTGATCGGTGATTTTCCTGGTGATTGGATAGCGGAACTGTTCTTTAGCGCCAATTTGTTCATTGTGGGCCTGCTTTTTCAGCTTAATTGGCTGTACGTAACCTGGTTTAAGCATTTGACTGATCGCAGCTTAACACCGCGGCTGGTTGCCCTGGGATTGCGGCGCGGCCTGGTTACTCCGGCGGTGGCGCTGGTAGCGATTGTCCTGTCGCTGATTGACGCGCCGCTGACAACCCATATTTATATCCTGATACCGGTAATACTTTTATTACCAATGTTTAGGAGATAGTTATAGCTGTGAAATCCAAGCCGTATTTATCAAAAAGTAAATATTTAAACGGCCTGCAGTGTCCCAAACTGCTCTGGTACGAGTATAACCAGAAAGCAGATATTCCTAAGCCGGGAGCCGCGGTCCAGTTTGCTTTTGCCGAAGGCCATCGGGTAGGGGCCCTGGCTCAGCAGCTTTTTCCTAACGGTCTTCATATTCCAAGAGACTGGCAGCCGGAAAAACAAGCGCAGCAATCACTTGAGGCAGCGAAGCAGCGCCTGCCGCTCTTTGAAGCTGGCTTTGTTTTTGGCCAGACTTATGCTTTGGCTGATATTCTGGTGCCGGTGGGGGAAGACGAATGGGATTTAATTGAGGTCAAGAGCTCAACCAGTGTTAAAGAAGCTCACTATCATGACGCGGCTTTCCAGCGCTATGTCTACCAGGGCGCGGGCTTAAAGATTCGCCGCTGTTATTTGCTGCACATTAATAAAGAGTATGTCCGTCGCGGCTCAATTGACCCGGAAAAGTTCTTTGTTAAACAAGATATCACCACAGAAAGCACGGTTTTGGCGCAGATGATCGAAAATGAGGCCGCGGCTATGCTCAAAGTTGCGGCTGCCGCGGATTTCCCAGCGATCAATATTGGTCCGCAATGCAGCTCGCCGCATGATTGCCCGCTGATCGGTCTGTGCTGGGATTTTTTGCCGGCCAAAGATAATATCTTTACCCTTAATTCAGCCGGCCAGAAAGGTTTTGATCTCTTGAACCGGGGAATCAGCAAGGTAACTGAGGTGCCTGATGATTACAGCCTTAAGTACAAACAAGTTATTCAGGTCACAGCCCATCGCAGTGGTCAGCCGTATGTTGACCGCGAAGCCCTGCTTGAGTTTTTAGGCCAATTTACCTATCCGCTTTATTATCTTGATTTTGAAACAATAGCGCCGGCTCTTCCGCTATTTGAGGGGGTCAGGCCTTATCAATTTGTTCCTTTTCAGTTTTCTTTGTCCCGGGTAGACAAAGTAGGGGCCAAGCCAAAACATTTTTCTTTCCTGGCGCCAGACCAGGACGATCCTCGGCCAGCGGTCCTTGAACAATTACAAAAACTGCTGGGCAATAAGGGTTCGATCATTGCCTATAGCGCTGGTTTTGAAAAACGTTGTCTTAAAGGCAGCGCAGATGCTTATCCCAAATATCAGGCTTGGGTCAAGGAAACCAATGATCGTTTTGTCGACCTGCTGGAGCCTTTTCAAAAATTCTATTATTATCATCCAGATCAGGCTGGCCGGGCTTCGCTTAAAAACGTATTGCCGGCCTTGACCGGTCAGAGTTATGAAGGCTTAGAGATCGCTGATGGGGGCGTGGCTTCCGCGGAATTTTATCGGGTGACCTATGGCCAGGATGTTGCTAATGCAGACCGTGAGGCAGTTCGTTCTGCCCTGGAAAAATATTGCGATCAGGATACCCGGGGCATGATCGACGTGGTCGAGGCTTTAAGGCAAGCGGTTAAAGATTAGTTAATCGTCC
>JAHIZU010000257.1 GCA_018814265.1 Candidatus Margulisiibacteriota bacterium
ATCAACGCCTAATTTTTTTACGGTTTTGATCTCTTCAGCCAGGAGCTTCAGCAAATCCAGGTCAATGCCATGCTTGCGTTTGCCGCCAAAGACTTCGCCGGAGAGTTTTAAGAGGATGCGTTTGTACTTAGCCATTTAGTCTTGTCCTTTATGGAAAAATATACTATAATTTGAATGAAATGTCTATGCTTTTTCCATACTTTGAATTAATGGCATCACTCTTCGTCCTGCTGCTTTGTTTTCAGATTTTCACCCGCCATTATGACAACAGGGTCGCGCGCTTCTTTGCCCTGTTTGCCCTGGTGGCCTTCTTAGCAGCTATTCTGGAATATTCCTTAAGGATCGCCTTTACGCTAGATCTGGCCAGAGATCTTAACCGGATCGCCGCCTCGCTCTGGGCTTTTGTTTTTTCCATGTTCGCCCATTTTTCTTTTGTTTTCGCTAAAAAGAAAAAATTTCTGGAAAATCCTTTGTCGCTGGTTTTCTTCTACCTGCCGCCGGCGATCTTAACCCTGCTCTTCTGCTTCACCAACTTAATGTACGCGCGCTACGAGATCTGGTCGATCGGCATTGTCAGCCAGCCGGCGCCGACTTACTGGCTTTTCCTGCTGCAAAACTTTTTCTATGCTCTCCTGGGCATTACGACGATCTTTTTGTTCGGCCTTAAGGCGCAGCAAAAGATGGTCAGAACCCAAGCCTTCATCATTGCGATTGGTTCGTTAATCCCCCTGGTCATCGGCCTGCTAAGCGACGAACTCCTGCCGCTACTGATGGGCGTCAGGATCATGTTCCCGACTGCGGTCTTTGCTATCGCGGTTATGAACCTGTTCATTTATATTGCCATGCGGCGCTACAGCCTTTTTGCGGTCTCGCCGGCGATCGCAGCCGACGTGATCATCGAAACCATGCCGGATGCCTTGCTGGCCACAGACCTTGAGGGCAAGATGCTCTTTATCAATGAAGAGGCGGAGAAATTATTTTGTGTTGAAAATTGCGAGCTGGTGGGCCAGGATTTTAGCTCGCTGTTCAAGAACCAGGCGAAGTACGAAAAACTTTACAATGAGGTTGTCCTGAAGAAAAAGGAAATTCTGCGTTATGAGGCCGAACTTTTGGACCCCCGCGGCGAGCGGCTTCCCGCCCTGATCAACGCCAATCTGCTGAGAGATAAGATAGTAGGAGATACCATCGGTATCATTTTTGTGGTCCGCGATATCCGCGGTTAAATCTTTTCTCCCATGAAAGAATACGACATTATTGTAATCGGCGCCGGCCATGCCGGCATTGAAGCTGCTTTGGCTTCTGCCCGGCTAGGTTGCCGCACCCTTCTTTTAACCATGAACGTTGACGCCGTTGCCTTAATGTCTTGTAACCCCGCCATGGGCGGGCCAGCCAAAAGTCAGCTGATTAGAGAGGTTGACGCTTTGGGCGGACAAATCGGCATCTCAACTGATCTAACTTTTCTTCAGATGAAAACGCTCAACACCAATAATGGGCCCGCAGTCCAGGCTTTGCGCGCCCAATCCGACCGCCAGCTGTACCACCTTGTCATGAAAGAGGTTTTAGGATCACAGCAAAACCTTGACTTAAAACAAGACGAAGTCGTGGACCTTTTAACAAATGATTCGGTGATTACCGGCGTGTGCACCAGACTTGGTTATGTTTACCGCGGAAAAACCGTCATTGTCACTTCTGGGACGTTTCTTAATGGTGTAATCCATGTTGGCATGAAGCACACGGAAGCAGGAAGAATGGGGGAGCTCCCTGCCAAAGGGCTGTCGGATTCTCTGCGAAACTTAGGTTTGCGCTTGGGTCGTTTAAAAACAGGAACTCCGGCACGATTAAAGAAAGGTTCGATCGATTTTTCCAAGATGAAACCTCAACCAGGCGATGAGCCGCCAAGATTTTTCTCATTTATCTGGGAGTACAAACAATATGGTTTGCCCAATGTTCCGGACAACCCTCAGGTCACATTGCCCCAGGTACTTTGCCATCTTACCTGGACAAACGAACAAACACACGAAATCATTCGCGCCAACCTGGACCGCTCGCCGCTTTTCCAAGGAAAAATAAAAGGTGTTGGCCCGCGCTATTGCCCCTCGATCGAAGACAAGGTAGTGCGTTTCCCGGAAAAGAAACGCCAGCAATGCTTTATTGAGCCCACTGGCCGAAATACTTCAGAAATGTACGCCCAGGGCATGTCAACTTCCCTGCCTGAAGACGTGCAGCTGGCCATGCTGCGCACCATGCCCGGGTTAGAAAAAGTTGAATTACTCCGGCCTGGCTATGCCGTGGAATACGATTACGTCCCCTCATCGCAACTTAACTATACGCTGGAAACAAAAGATCTTTCCGGCCTTTTTTGCGCCGGCCAGATCAACGGCACGTCCGGCTATGAGGAAGCGGCGGCCCAGGGGCTGGTTGCCGGGGTTAACGCGGCCCTAAAGGTTAAAGGCCAAGACCCCTTAATTCTTGGCCGGGACGAAGGCTATATCGGCACGCTGATCGATGATCTGATCACCAAAGACATTGAAGAACCCTACCGCATGCTGACCTCTCGCTCAGAATACCGGTTAATCCTGCGGCAAGACAACGCCGACTTGCGGCTAACAGAAAAGGGCCACAAAGTCGGCCTGATCTCTGAAGCAAGATTTAAATGTTTTGAAAAAAAACAAAAGGCCATAGAAAACGGGGACATAATTTCTGTTGAGGTTTCGGAACAACTCAATATAAGCGAAAAATACCGCGGGTATATCAAACGCCAGCTGCAGCAGGTCGAAAAATTCAAGCGGCTGGAGGGCAAGGGCCTCCCGCCACAACTTGATTTTCAAAACCTGCATGGACTGTCTAGCGAAGCCCGGCATAAATTGGCTAAACTTAGGCCGGTCTCAATCGGCCAGGCTTCAAGGATCGCCGGGGTCTCTCCCGCCGACATTTCGGTCTTGCTCGTTCACCTAGAAACTTATAGACGCGGGCGCCCGGCCATGGTAAAATAACACGTTCGTTTTGCGCGAATCTTTTATTCAAGAACTAGGAGGTGAAAGAAATGAAGAGATTAATCGCGATTGTTTTGACCCTGGCCTTTTTCGGTGGCGTGGCTTTAGCGGCCGACTTCACCAACATAGGTTTCATCGATGTGCAAAAAGTTTTCCGCGAATACAAGTCAACTGAGAAAGCTCAAGAAGAGCTGGGCAAGCAGGAGGAGGCTTTCAAAAAGGAATTTGAAGAAAGCCAAAAGAAACTAGAGCAGGCGGAGAAAGACGGCAAAAAACCTTCTGAGCTGGAAACAATGAAAAAGGACCTTGAGACCAAGCTGTCGCCTAAAAGAGAAAAATTGCTCAAACTTAACGAGCAGTTAACGGTCAAGCTCCAAATGGAGATCCTTGACTCAGTAAAAAAGGTAGCTAAAAAAGTTGGCCTTGATGTTGTTCTTGATAAGCAGGTCGTGATCACCGGCGGCATGGATCTAACTGAAATGGTGGTCAACGAACTTAACAAATAATGAAGCTCAGTGAGCTCGCCAAAGCTGTTTCCGGCCAGGTTGTTGGAGATGGCGAGGTTGAGATAAAAGGCGTTTCACCGATTGAAGAGGCTAAGGGCGGAGATCTGGTCTTTGTACTGGATAAGAAGTTCTTAGCCTCTGCTTTAAGATCAAAAGCCAGCGCGCTATTGGTCTCCTCCCAGGTAGTCGTCTCTGGCAAGCCGGCCCTGTTAGCTGATGACCCCAGAGGCGCCATGGCCAAAACCCTGCCTTTCTTTGCCCCCAAACAAGCCCGGCCCAAGGGCATTCATGAAACTGCGATCGTGCCCAGTTCTTGCAAAATTGGCAAGGACGTTTCGATCGGTGCTTATGTTGTTTTAGAAGAAAACGTTTCGATCGGTGCCAACACACTAATTTATCCTCAGGTCTGGATCGGCGCTAATTGCCAGATTGGTCAGCGCGCCATTCTTCACTCCGGCTGCCGGGTTGGCGTTGACGGCTACGGTTATGTTCAGGAAAAAGGCAAGCATATAAAAATTCCCCAGATTGGCAATGTTATTATTGGAGACGATGTAGAGATCTATGCCAATGTCTGTGTTTCTCGCGCCACTCTCGGCTCAACGATCATTGGCTCGGGGACAAAAATTGACAACCTTTCCCATGTGGCCCACAACTGCAAGATCGGCAAAGATTGCGCCATTGTCAGTTTGGTTGGGTTTGCCGGCTCAGTAACCCTTGGGGATCACGTTTTCGTTGCTGGTCAGGCAGGGTTCAACGGACACATCACCATTGGCGAAAACAGCGTGGTAATGGCTCGGACCGGCGTAACCAAAGACGTACCGGCCAATTCGCTTGTCTCTGGTTTTCCGGCGCAAGATCACCGCAAGGAAATTGAGTTCCAGGCGTCCCTGCGGCGTTTAGCAAAAAAGACTAGATGAGGATTGCCCTCTTTTCCAATTCCTACCTGCCCTATCTTAGCGGCATAACTGTCTCTGTCAAAATGCTTAAGGATGAGCTGTGCGCGCTTGGTCATGAGGTTTTTATTGTCGGACCAAAGTATCCTGGCTACAAAGAAGCCGATCCACAGATCTTACGCCTACCTTCAATGCCCGCGACCTATCCCGGCTATCGCCTGGTCTGGCCGTATTCATATAAGATCTTTAAACAACTCAGGCAGGAAAAAATTGACCTGATCCACGCTCACCAGCCCTTTGGTGTTGGTTTGGCCGCTTTGATTTTAGCCAGGCGGATGAAGGTTCCCATTGTCTATAGCTTTCACACCCTCTTTTCCCGGTACGTCCACCACGCACCTTTCATCCCGCAAAGGCTTGCCAAGATCGCCATTGCCCGATATTTAGCTTGGTTCTGCAACCGGGTTGACACAGTGATCGTTCCGTCAGAAATGGTTAGGCGGTTGCTGCTCTTAAGAAAGGTTAAAACCCCGATAAAAGTTATTCCAACCGGCTTAAAGCTTGATCTGATAAAACAGAAAGCCGAGCTCGGAACACAGAGTTTAGAGCTCAGGAAAAAACACCGGCTAACTGAAAAAGCAAAGATACTCCTTTGCAGCGGCCGCCTTGCCCCGGAAAAAAACATCCCGTTCCTGCTGCACGCTTTTGAAGCGGTTAAGGCCGAAGTGCCTGAAGCTTATTTAATAATGGTGGGCGGCGGACCCAGAGAAAAAGAGTATCGAAAACTGGCTGGCAACCAGGTCATTTTTACCGGCCAGATTCCCCACGCTGAAGTGATCGACCATTGCTTGGCTGCTGATCTCTTTGTCTATGCCTCAACCACAGAAACCCAGGGCCTGGTGCTGACAGAAGCCAAGGCTTGCGGCCTGCCAGTGGTGGCGCTGTTTGGCGGAGGACTTGCTGATGTGGTAGAAAACGGCTTAGATGGGTATTTAGTGCGGCGCGACCAGAAAAAGTTTATTGAGCACGTGGTGCGACTACTAAAACAGGACGGCTTGCGCAGGACCATGGCCCAAAAAGCACGCGAAGACGCGCACGAACGGTTCTCATCAGTATCGGTTGCAAAAAGAATAGAAACTGTTTATAATTCACTCATCCAATCCTTCGACAAGCTCAGGATTTAGGAGGGGGAAAATGCCTAAAATTTGGAAATTGAGTATTGGGTTTTGTTTGTGTCTTGTTTCTTGTATCTTGGTTATTTCTCCGGCCTCGGCTTACCCCCAGGTCTTTCCAGCGCCGGCCATTAGCGGCCCCAGCGGCGTGGTCAGGATCCCCTCAGCCGACGTTATTCCTTATAAGAATTTTAATATTGGCGCGGATTTTGGCGCCACTTTCCTGCCAGGCTTTGGCAGCAGTGAATCCGCTGTTTATTATAAAATGAATCTGGGCACCTATCATGGGGTTGAGCTGGGGATCGTCGGCGGCACAGAGAAGAACTCTGGCACGATCCGTGAAGGCGTTTTTGTTAACATGAAGCTGTCTCTTTCAACCGGGGAAGAGCCTTACCCGATGCTCTTAGCCATTGGCGTTGAAAACCTTTTTTCCTACACG
>JAHIZU010000258.1 GCA_018814265.1 Candidatus Margulisiibacteriota bacterium
AGCTCTTCGGCCGGAGAACCAGCCGGTCACATGGGCAAATTTTTCCGGACCGGCCAGACGCAATTGATTTAAACCTGCTTTGGAAACCACTTCGCCAACTGTATCAGGGATTTCTTTTTCCGGAAAAGCGGTTAAGGCATGAATGCCAGGATAATATTCGGTCATGGCAACAAAGATAAGACCTTTGACTTGTGCTTGCAGATTCTGGATCGTTTTAAAAACAATATCCTTGATTGGTTCAGTGCCTTTTTTGTAGTTAAAGAACTTCAGGTCGGTTTCACAAAAAGCTGTTGTTAACTGCATGCCGCGATCCTGCCTGAAATTAAAGAAGACCAGGGAATCTTTTGGGCCCATGCCTTTATAATCACCAACAATTGTCGGCCGGATAAACTCATCTGTTTGGTTGCGTTTATATGATCCTTCGATCGCTTCTCGGGCGGTTGCTGTTTTGAATTCTCCCTGACCAGTTACCAGGGCTTTCATAGCCAGCAAGGTCTTGTCCCAGGCTGTGTCGCGATCCATGGCGATCTCGCGGCCCATGACCGAACTTATCTTAACTGAATTTTGCAAGCCAAGCTCAGCGATCTAGTCTTCCAGCATTCTTAGATAAACCTCACCAGCGGCTTTTGGATTGGTATCTCTGCCGTCAGTAAAAAGGTGAATGCTAATCTTGGGTAACCCAGCTTTCTTTGCCAGTTCAAGTAAAGCAAAGAGATGTTTGATGCTGGCGTGGACTGTGCCGCCATGGCCTTGCAGCAGTCCCATCAGGTGAAGTGTTGAGTTGTTTTGCTGGCAATTTTTAACCGCTGAAATTAGAGCTGCGTTCTTAAAAAAACTGCCGTCTTCAATCGCCACGTTAATGCGTTCAATTGACTGATAAACGACCCGGCCGGCTCCCATGTTAAGATGATTAACTTCAGAGTTGCCCATGGTTCCTTTAGGTAAACCAACGGCTAGGCCAGAGCACTCCAGTTTTGCAAAAGCATGTTTATCAAAGAGATCCTTAATAAAAGGCGCTTGTCCTTGCTTGATAGCATCATATATTGCATTATTGTCACATTTTTGGCCCAATGCAAAGCCGTCCAGGATACAAAGGTAAACAGGTGTTGTTTTCATGATGAGTTATATTCTACTATAAAATAAAGCGTTTGACAAAAGATTAGGCCTGGGCTAGAATGTCCCTAAATGAGAGGGATTTTATTAATTTTACAATTTGTTTCTGCGATCGCGTTGATCATTTCCGTTCTGCTGCACGCTGCAAAGGGTGAAGGCCTGGGCGGCATTGGCGGCGCGGCTAAGATATTTGGCACCCCCAAGGGAATGGAGAAGGGCTTGGACCGGATTACCTGGGGCTGTGCCATTGCCTTCCTTTCGCTATCAATTATTCTGGCAATATTAAAGACCTGAGTTGATCCGGGTGAACTAGCTCATCCAAAAGGGGGTAAACATGGATTTTATAACATTGGCAGATTCCCTGGTTGCTTCATGGTTCGTGATCTCTCCGCTGGTTTTACAACTTGTCATTGCTTTGTTCCTCTTATTAGTGGGTCTCTTGGTGGCTCGCGGACTGGAAAAGGTCATTGTTATCGTGATGAAAGCCATCCAACTTGATAAACTCTCTGACCAAACTGGTTTTGATGAGCTGCTGTCCAAAGGCAATATCAAGGCAGATGCTTCGGAGTTACTTGGCAGCCTGGTCTATTGGGTAACGGTTCTGGTGGCGGTTGTCACTGTGGCTGGTGCTATGGGCCTGCCGGTTGAGTATGCCCTGCCGCAGCTTTTTGCTTACATGGGAGTGGTTTTTCTGGCGGCCTTGATCCTTGGCCTGGGTGTTTTTCTGGCAGGTTTGATTGCCGGGATCATTCGCGTGATCATGACCAATCTGGGATTGGAAGGGGCCAAGATCCTGCCCAGAGTAGTGTATTATATTGTAATAATTTTTTCTTTCCTGGCAGCCCTGGCTGAGCTGGGGTTTGATCCCAGGGCTTTGACCCCTCATATTGGAATTATTCTTGGGATGCCGGCTTTAGCCGCGGCCATTGCTTTTGGTCTGGGCTGCAAAGATATGGCAGCAGATTTTCTGCATAATTTATTTAAAGGTAAATAAAGGGGGAGGTGGAAAATGAAGAAAATTATTATTCTTACAACGTTAGCTCTTTTCTTAATGACAGCTGCTTCTTGGGCTGCTACTGGAAAATTCTCTGGCGGCGGGGTTGTCACCATTCAATCCGGGACAACTCTTTTTGGAGGTCAAGTTAAATACGGAGTTATGGATAAGGTTGATGTCGAAGGTCGGCTTGAATTAGCAACTGTTTCTGGGGCTACGGTAACTCTCATCAGTGGTTTGGGGATCTATAATTTTGATGTTGGGATTAAACAAGTGGTTCCTTATGCCGGGGGCGGAATTTCGATCATGAGCGCCACTGTTGCTGTCCCAGGTTTTGGATCATTTGGTGGTTCAGCGACTGGTTTGACTGTCCTGGGAGGAGCCAGTTATTTGATCACGGAGCAGGCAGCTGCTTTTGCTGAAGCTGCTTTTAGCACAACAGGTGGTACCGGAGGACTCGGGATATCGCTTGGCGGAAACTATACATTCTAGTGTTTCTGACTCATTGAAATGCTAAAAAAAAAGGAGGTGAAATTTAATGAAGAAAATTATAGCAGGATTGTTTATTTTTGTATTAGTTCTCGGAGTTGCTTCTCATGCTAAGCTGGCTATTGGTGTTGATACCGTAGCTGATGCGAACTCCTTGTCATTGTCATATGATTTCACAGATCAAGTTGTTGGCAAGGTAGGTTTGAATTATGCTAGCATTGCTGGAGCTTCATTCACTGGTTACGGTGTTGAAGTTGATTATCTATTGCCAGTGAAGTGGGGTGCTGCAACTCCTTTAATTGGGGTAGACTTTAATAACGACGGCGCAGTAGTCGCAACTACTATCTTAGCCTTAAAATTGGGGGTAGAAGCAGAAGTTGCTAATGGCGTCAGTTTAAGTACTGGGATTACTCCATATGTTAATGCTACAGCTGCTGGAGCATCAGTAGCTACTACTTCGACTCGCGGAGTGTGGTTAGGTGTTTATGTTGATTTGAATTAGTGTTTTGTTTCTGTTTCACAGAAAGCCCCTCGACTCGGCGCTTCGCGCCTCGCTCGGGGGGCTTTCTTTTTTACATCCATGCATTTTTTATTGAGAATAAGTCAAAAAAATGATAAAATATCTGGGTGATTAGCCAGGTTTTGTTGTTTTTTTCAGCGCTAATAGTTTCATTCTTAATAACTTATCCCATTGTCCGGATATTGAAATTCTTTCATTTGACTCAGTCCATCCGGCAAGAGGGGCCTGTGACTCATCAGGCCAAGGCTGGGACACCCACCTTGGGTGGGATTGGCCTGGTTTTGACCATAATTGCTTTTACTCTTGTTTTTATTAATTTTGAATTCGACTTAAAGTATCTGGCTTTAATTATTTTAATTACTGGATTCGCAACTATCGGTTTGATAGATGACCTGATCAAGGTTATTAGAAAACAGAACCTGGGTTTGACCTTTTGGCAAAAGATTGTTGCCCAGATCGTTATCACGGGGTTGTTTTCGTTGTTTCTGATCAGTCTGGGCCATCACCAGACTCTTGGCGGATTGTTAAAGGCTTTTGGGTTTTCCAATTTTATTTTATTCTTTCTGTTGTCTACTTTTATGGTTGTGGGTACAGCCAATGCCACAAATTTAACTGACGGTTTAAATGGTTTGCTGGTGGGGACAGGCGGGATCGCCTTTCTATTTTTTGCTGTTCTGAGCGCTAAATTATTCATTCCCGATGCCCTGACTTTTTCGTTGATCTCAGCCGGGGTGATCCTGGGATTTTTATATTATAATTTCCCAAAAGCGCAGGTCTTTTTGGGAGATGTCGGCTCTTTGGCCATTGGCGCGGCTTTGGCCGGGCTAGCTTTGATCATGCATCAGGAACTGCGGTTGATAGTTATTGGGGGGATTTTTGTGGCGGAAACCCTTTCAGTCATTTTGCAGGTCACGAGTTATAAGTTGTGGAAAAAGCGGATATTCAAAATGACCCCGCTGCACCACCATTTTGAGTTGCTGGGGTTTAAGGAAAGATCGATTGTTGTGGGGTTTTGGGTGGTGGGGATTATTCTGGGTGTGGTTGGGGTGTTAATTTAGCCCTCACCCCAATTGATTGATAAATTGATTGCTTATAGGCCAACGGCCCCTCTCTCAGAGGGAGAGGGGCAATTAGTGCTTTCGAGAAACCCTATCCCTTTGGGAGAGGGGGGAGTGTAAATCGTAGATGGGTGAGGGTATTAGAGATTTCAAAAACAAACACGTAACAATCTTTGGTCTGGCTAAAAGCGGGGTGGCTGCTGCCAAAAAGCTGGCTTCACTTGGGGCAAAAGTAATTATTTCCGAGGTCAGACCTGCTGCTCAGGTTGATCCTGGGGTGCTTGAAGAGTTGGCGGGCTTAAAGGTTGAGGTTGAATTAGGCGGCCATACTGCTAAAGCTATTAGTTCAGCCGAATTGATCGTTGTAAGTCCTGGGATCCACCTTGATATTCCTCCTCTTGAGCAAGCAAAACAGAGAGGGATTCCAATTATTTCCGAGATTGAACTGGCTTATGGACTTCTAAAAAAACCGATCATTGCAGTAACGGGTACCAATGGTAAGACTACCACGACCACTTTAATCGGTGAACTGCTGAAAGCTGGAGGGAAAAGGGTAGCTTTGGCAGGGAATATCGGCTCACCATTGGTTGGGGTTGATGATTCAAATCTCGATTATATTGTGGCTGAGATCAGCAGTTATCAGCTTGAAACAGTTGTAAATTTTAAGCCCTGGATCAGCGTTATTTTGAACATTCAACCAGA
>JAHIZU010000259.1 GCA_018814265.1 Candidatus Margulisiibacteriota bacterium
AATAATGAAAAAGACCCCAAGATCTACATCAAGGCTTACCAGCACATTGTTGATATCTTCACGAAAGAAAAAGCTGATAATGTGAAATGGGTCTGGTGCTTCATGAATTATTCCTTTCCCAAGCAGGCCTGGAATGACTGGGCTGCGGCTTATCCCGGTAATGATTATGTTGATTGGGTCGGCATTGACGGCTACAACTGGGGCACGACCCAGGACTGGAGCGACTGGCAGTCTTTTTCAATATTATTTCGTGATCAGGTGCGCCGCTCCAAGCAGCTCTGGCCGGATAAACCGATCATGGTTGCTGAATTTGCCTCTGCGGAAAAGGGCGGCAACAAAGCTGCCTGGCTCAAGGAGATCCCGGGGTACTTAAAGAGCAGTATGCGTGACATTGATCTAATAATCTGGTTTGACGTAAAAAAAGAGGCAGACTGGCGGATCAAATCAAGCCCAAAGTCGCTGGCAGCTTTTCAGGAGATCATGAAGGATCCTATCTTCCTTAGCTCGAGTGAGGGGCTAGCTTCTCATCTTCCTGTGCCTAAGCAGTTGATCAAGAAAAAGGCTGTAGCGCTGCGGGCGCCAGGGGCAGTAGTGATCGATGGCCGGCTGGCTGATTGGGATAAGGGTGAGCCGATCACCATGAAAGATGCTTCGTTTTTTAAAGAGGGCCTGGAATGGGACGGACTCAAAGACCTATCCGGCTCAGCTTACTTGATGTGGGACAAAAACAATCTATATTTAGCAGCCGAAATAACTGACATGATCCCGCTGGTTAATATGAAGGAAAAACAGGATGTCTGGAATGGTGACGCGATCGAGGTTGTGCTTGGGTTGGATCCCAAAGCCAGTGACAAGCGAACAAGTTTTAGAGCTGGAGATTATCAGATCGGTTTTAGCACTGGAGACGGCAAAGGAAATCCGCCTATAATTTGGAACTAGCAGCGGCGCCGTAGCCCCGCGGGCAGCGAGATCAAAGTTAAAAAGACCAGTAATCCTGATGGCTATGTGCTTGAAGCTAAAATACCATGGGAGTTCTTTAAAGGCCAGTTTATTCCAGCCAGCGGCAAAGCAGTCAGCTTTGATATTGCTTTTGATGATGCTGACCAGTCTGGCGAGCGCGAGCGGCAGTTCATCTGGAACGGTGATTACTACTTTTATAAAGATCCCAGCGTTTGGGGTGTGCTGGAGTTTAAATGATTAAAAGGAGGCTGAATAATATGGTGATAAATTGGAAATTGTTATTTGGAACTTGTTTAGTGCTTGTATCTTGTATCTTGGTCATTGCTCCGTCAGGGGCCATGGGTGGTCCTGCGCCTGAAAAAACCCCCGTTGAACAGGTTGTCATGGGTGATGTTTATGTTATTACTGACTTTGAATCTGGCAACCTTAAATCACCGGTTGAATGGTGGACCTTTGATCTTAAGGGACTAAAGGTGGTTGCTAATGATAGCCTGACCGAAGGAGATCAAGCAGTTGTTAGCGGCGTTGGTAAATATTCCCTCCAGATGAAGGGTGAGGCTACCAACTGGTACGCTGGCGGGGCAGGCGCTTATATTGCTAAGGAAGGTCAAGACCTGTCTAAGTTCAATTCCCTGAAGCTGGACATTTACGGCAACGGGGAAGGCTCCGGGACCTTGAAGATCGAGCTGTTTGATGATGATAATAATAATTGGCAAGTGGAGCAGGATCCGGCCAAGAATTACGCCGCGACCTCCGATGATAAACTGGTTTATGATATCAATGTTGACTGGAGCGGCTGGCAGAGGGTGGTTGTTCCCCTGGCTGACTTTGTTGACGATAATCCCGGGGTGGGCGATGATGTTTGGAACCCGGTGGTGAAGGATGATTCCGGCGGTTTGTTGCAGATCCAGCTGATCGGTTTAGCTGCCGCAGAAAAAGGCACGGTTAATTATAACGTTGATAATATTTCTCTTTCAGTCAGTGAAGAGTAGTTGGAGAGTATCAGAAAACCAGAGGATCAGAACTGGATTATCAGATAACCAGAGTATCAGAGAATCCGATTATCTAACCTGCCTGCCGGCAGGCAGGTATTCTGATATTCCAGCTCTGGTTTTCTGGTCGTCTAATAATCTTACACAATGAACAAAATATATTTGTTAATTATTGTCATTCTTCTCTCCTGCCAAACCATAGCATTGTCCCAAAATAGCACCGCTGCTCCAGTTTCTGAGCCCACTGAACCAGCTGAAGTTTCACCCATCTTCATCGACCTCTGGAATAATGCGGCTTATTATGGCACCAATTTGGAGCGACAAAGGTTCTCTTCATTATTAGGCCGCTATGAGGGCAAGGTTGGCTTTAATTTTTTTCATTATCCCTTGCAGCTTTATGGGGTGTATTACGGCGCCTCATCCCAAACAAGCAATTACTGGAATAATTATATTTTCTCCGG
>JAHIZU010000260.1 GCA_018814265.1 Candidatus Margulisiibacteriota bacterium
GCTTTGGACATTTCAACATCCCAGTCCCTGGCTCCCGGCACCCCTTTCACTATATCAGCACAGTGTGCGGCAATGCGGGAAGCAATCACGCCTTCTCTCACATCCTCGGGCGTTGGCAAGCCTAAATGCTCAGTTGGTGTCACATAGCATAGATAATCAGCGCCAGCAGAAGCAGCCAGGGTTCCGCCGATCGCTGCCGTGATATGGTCATAACCAGGGGCAACATCCGTTGGCAGCGGACCAAGCACATAAAATGGCGCGCCTTTGCAGATCTCTTTTTGCATCTTGATCTGCGCTTCAATTTGATCATACGGAACGTGGCCCGGCCCTTCGATTATGATTTGCACTCCGGCGTCCCAGGCACGTTTAGTCAAATCCCCCAGCACAACCAGCTCCTGGATCTGAGCTTGGTCACCAGCATCAACAATTGAACCTGGTCTCATCCCATCACCCAACGACAAAGTTACATCATATCTTCTGGCAATCTCCAGCAAACGATCATAATATTTATAAAATGGGTTTTCTTCTTTGTTTTCCAGGATCCACTTCATCAATAATGCGCCGCCACGGGAAACCACTTCCATTAAACGAGGTTGCTTTTTTAAGCGGCCAATTGTTTCAAAGGTCACACCGCAGTGGATCGTCATAAAGTCAACGCCATCTTTGGCCTGATCTTCGACCACCTCAAACATGCCGTCCGGTGTCATTTTATTATCAGCGATCGCCTGATAGATCGGCACTGTTCCCAACGGAACAGGACAGTCTTTGATAATAGCGCGGCGGATAACAGAAATATCCCCGCCAGTAGAAAGGTCCATGACCGTGTCGGTTTTAGCGTCAAGAGACGCTGCAAGTTTTTTTAATTCATCTTCAAGGTTTGGATAATCAGCTGAGGTGCCAATATTCGCGTTAACTTTTGTCCTTAGGCCTCTGCCTATGCCTATGGCCTTACAATCCTTATGCAGGGGATTCAATGGGATCGAGATCACCCCTTGGGCCAGGCCAACGCGGATCTCTTCCGGCGCCCGTCCCTCGTCCCTCGCAACCCGTCCCATTGCTTCCGTAATGTTTCCCTTTAATG
This sequence comes from Candidatus Margulisiibacteriota bacterium, assembly GCA_018814265.1. GTDB lineage: Bacteria > Margulisbacteria > WOR-1 > O2-12-FULL-45-9 > O2-12-FULL-45-9 > JAHIZU01. Next base: position 1,082 of record JAHIZU010000260.1, read on the forward strand.
CTTCTTCTCTTTGGGTCATATTCTTTATTGACAACCTCTTAGTATCTATTATAATTCAATCAGCTAAATAAATAAAGGGAGGCATAAACATGTTTAACAATAAGTACCTTCATTTGTCATTTGTCATTTGCTCATTTATCATTATTGCTATGGTGGGTTGCGGCCAGCAGGAAACAACTCCCACCACCACAACTACCACTATACCTTCAGCAGGCTCAATTGCCCTCTCCGGCCAACTGGGCGCCGGCACAATCAGCAGCGCCGGCCTCACAACCTTTACTGTGGCTGTGCCAGATTATTCGGTTGTAGCGGTCGATAACAGCAGCGGCCAGAGCTATCATGGCGCCAGTGATTCCGCTGGTAATTTCTCGATCAGCGTGCCGCCCGGCTCATCTTATCAAGTCAGCCTGGTCAACGGCAACGCAAAATATTTTGGTCCGGTAGTAATGGCAGGCGATAGTTCCAGCTCAGAAGTTGTTATGGGGATAACACCTTCCACTGACACCAACCTGGGCACAATAGTTGTCGACACATCAAATTCATATGCTCAACCAAGCAGAGCGCCAAGCGCCATACTTAATTCCACGGATACGGCCGTAGCCACCAGCGGGGTGCCAAAAGGTGCCGGCAACACTGGGAAAACACAGCTCACGGGAATCACTACCCGCTCGGGCAGCGACATGGATAAGGACGGCATTCCTAATCTTTTTGACGCTGACGAAGATAACGACGGCATCAGGAACGGGGTCGCGTCCACACCAACTGCCGCAACTGTCACCAGCAACACAGTTGAATCAGTAATGATCAGCAGTAACATCTGGGCTGATCACGGCACAACCTCTCCGGCCCAAGATCTGATCATGATGCGCATCCACGTTATCCCAAAATCAGGTTATGAAAGTGATATCGCCAGCGTTGAGTGTATTGGTGTGCCGGCCACGATCAACAGCGTAGCCATCATCTGGGATTCATCATCCCTGGGCTCGCCCACCGGCTACCCGGCTGAAGGCACACTCTGGAGTAGCGTTAATTATAATTTATATAAAACAACTACTTTGCCGCAAGAACAATGGACCGTCTTGTTAATCCCCAAAGCCATCATGACTGTGGGAGATGTTTTTACTGTGCGCGTGCATTTTGTCGGCGGAGGATGTCAGGACTTCTTTATCACCACCAGCTATGTATTGACCGACTGGTCAAAAATCGAAAACTATAATGGCACAACAATGTCAACCACCCTGGGCACGAACAGTAATCCAGTAACTTATTCCGCTTCCAGTCTAAATATCGAATTCAGCAAACCCTTGGATGAAGACGGCAATATTCTGGCTGGGCTAAACTACTCGGTCAGGTATGCGACTTCAGAGTATGACGCTGGCGCCGGCCGCTATCTTGTGCCAAGCAATGTTACCGAAACTCCAGTCACAGACTCTGGCGGCAGCACGCTTAGCTTTTCTTTTAGCACGGTAACCGCAGAAACTTATTATGCGACTCCGGTCGCAGAAAGTTCAGATGGGCAGCGCAACGGCGAGGAAACCTGGTTTACAAAACAGTAGTTTATACCGAGCTTTGTCGAGGTATTAAATTCCTCGTTCTTTAGTGCGGGGTTTATATTGCTTTTTGATCAAGTTTAAAGCGGTTTCAACAGCCTCGGAAGCGCTACGGACGTAATTTATCCCCTGGTCAACTTTGCCGTTACCCCTGATCAGCTCCCAAGTTCCCAATCCAACAACTGGAACCCCATAACCTAGAGCAAAGGCAATTTCTGACAATGTGCCATATTTTCCACCAATGGCAATTACTGCGTAACCCGTCTTGACTACCAGTTTATTTCTGGCATAACCAAGGCCTGTTACAATTGGAATATCAATATAGGGGTTAGCTTGGTCATGATGACTGCCGGGTAAAATACCAACGGTCAAGCCACCGGCAGATTTAGCGCCCTTGGCCGCGGCTTCCATTACTCCTTTTAGGCCACCGCAGATCAAAACAGCGCCTGCTTTGGCGATCAACCGCCCAACTTCCTCAGCCAGCTTATAATTCTGGCGCGAGGCGTCACTTTCGCCAACAACAGAGATAAACATCTTGCCTTTTGCTTTCGTCATAGAAATTTATTATACTACAATTATGAACGATCTAAAAGGAAAGAGCCTGGCAGAACTCAAGGAGATATGCGACGAACTTGGTTTTTCCAAGTTTAAAGCCAAAGAAATCTATAGTTTTATTCACAAAAAACTCGGAAAAGACTTAGAAAACCTTACAACCATAAAACTTGTTGAGAGAGAAAAACTCAAAGGATTATTTTTCATCTCGAATATTGCCGCTCATAAGATTGAAGAAGGCCAAGAAGTTAAAAAAGTCTCATTCCTGCTTAATGACGGAAAAATAGTCGAAACCGTGTTTATGGATTACGGGCCAGAGAGAAAAACTCTTTGCATTTCATCGCAGGTCGGCTGCCCGATTGGCTGCGGGTTTTGCGCCACCGGCATTATGGGGTTTGCTAGAAACCTGACTACGGCAGAAATTCTTTCTCAAGTTTATTACTTTGCTGAAAAAGACAAAATATCAAATATTGTTTTTATGGGCATGGGCGAGCC
>JAHIZU010000261.1 GCA_018814265.1 Candidatus Margulisiibacteriota bacterium
GCAAACCGGCTGGTTAACTCCCAACATTGAAGCGCAGCCTCAATTATATCTGGCCCAGCTGCAAGGCAAACTACTCTCAAAACTTGATCTGCAATCCTTAGTTGATGAGATCATTTCCCAAGTAAATCTAGTCAAAGAAAAAGGCAAAGTAGAGTTGACCGTGGGCCTGCGCCCCAAAGACCTGGGCGAAATAATTTTAACTTTAACCTCCCGCTCGGGCATGATCTCGATCGCCATCCAGGCACCGGACGGGACAAGAAAAGCACTCGAAGATGAATTAGCAGAATTGGAACTGGCCCTAAAAAAAGCCAAGGTCAATTTAGCTGAGATCAGGATAGTCAACCTAAAGGAGGTCAATCAACATGCTTAACATGATGGGACAAGCCAAGAATGCCATTGAAGCCTACAACTCTGCACTGCAAGCTTCTTCTTCTAATATTGCTAACATGAACGTTACCGGCTACAAAAAACTGGATGTCTCGTTTCAATCAGTTTTTGAGCGTGTATTAAGCTACGGCACCGCCGCCTCGGGTGACTTGGGTGGAACTAACCCCAAGCAAACCGGCCAGGGGATGACCTTGTCAAATGTTTCAGTTGATTTTAGTGCTGGAGAATTTACTAACGGCAGCGGCCTTGATCTGGCCATCTCCGGTCAGGGATTATTCATTGTCTCGGCGGACGGAGGAACAACCAATGCTTACTCTAGAGCCGGCAATTTTGAGGTTGATTCTGCCGGCAATCTGACTTCAAATGGCCTGCAGGTATACGGCCTCGACGCTTCCGGCAATCTAACCGCGATCTCCAACCTGCCTTCCGGCATTAAATCAGATTATCAGTGGCTGGCGGACGGCACGCTAGAATATTCTGCAGACGGCGGAGCAACCTTTACATCTACCGGCTACCGGATCGCCTTGTCCTTTTTCCCTAACCCCAATGGCCTGGCACAGGGCCAAGGCACTACCTTTGTGGAAACACCGGCTTCGGGCAGTGCTTCAAACGCGCAAGCACCAGGTGGCGCGGTCGGTTCGATCAACCCTGGCAAGCTGGAACAATCAAACGTTTTTTACTTAGGCGAGACAATCGACGCGCTTGAATTTCAGAGAGCCATGACCGGCAATTTGACTGTGCTGAGAATGGCCTCTGATATGATCTCATCGTTTATCAGTAAATTATCATAAAACGAAAGTGAGTCAAAATTAATGGCTCTAGAACGGCAAGCGAGCAAACCTGAAATTGCGTCTCAAAAGAGAGAGATTAAGCTTTCTCCAGCGATCGGCGACTGGACAACCTATAAGCCTCCCAAGATACTGGTCAAAAAGATTAAGACCGGCCTTTATGGTTTTGATCGACTATCAAAAGACGAACTCAATCAAGTTTTGTTTATTCACTACCGCTTTGTTCAGGATTTGCTGAAAAGATTTAAAATCGATCTTGGCTTAGCGATTGAATTTTTCTCTGTCCAGGTCGAGCAGACAACTAATCTTAATTTTTTACGCAGGCTAACGGGGCCGGTCGTCCAATGCAAAATCAAAATTAATGGACTGCATGAGCCAATCTTCTTTTTCTTGGAATTACCATTAGCCAACTCCATTATTAACTACTCACTGGGCAGCATTGACCTGGAGCCCATCAATCGCGCCTTAACCGAGGCGGAAATAAACACACTTGAAGCAACCCTGAGCCAATACCTACCCCTGTTCGGTGCTGCTTTTGAGCATGCGATCACAGATATAACCATCGCTGTCGTCAGCTCGCCTGACGTTACTATGGACACAACCATCAATCCAACCTCCACCCTGGTTAGCTTCAATGCAGAATTATCGTTGGCTGACAATCCTCCTGGAAAAATTATTGTTGCCTATCCCGGCAGTAGCCTAAAAGGTCTCCTGACAAAATTTAAACAGATCGAGCAGAATAAAGTTTTAGACTTTTCCCGGTTACCGGCAAGCTTACTCAGCAAGATAACTTCACCTGTCTGCGCCCAACTCGGAGAAACAAATTTAACCACTAATGAGCTTAGGCAATTTGAAGTTGGGGATGTCGTTTCCCTGGAAACAACGATCTCCTCTCCTCTTGCTCTATCAGTCGGTAAAGAGCTAAAATTGTTATGTCAGGCAGGCATCAAGAATAAAAAAGCGGCAACCCGGATAGTTGGGCTCAGAGAGTCCACGGAAATAGAGCTGCCCCCGCCGGAGCTAGCCGAGAAAAAAGAAGACAAGGCAGCTGCTAAGGTGCTACCAGCGCCGCCAGAGAAAAAAACAGC
>JAHIZU010000262.1 GCA_018814265.1 Candidatus Margulisiibacteriota bacterium
TGCAACTTCAGCTGTTGCGCAACATCATTCTGCCAAGATAATAAAAATCTAAAATGAGACAAAACGCAAAAAAAACAACAATAGCGCAGATCGGGCTTGGGAAATGGGGCATCAATCTTCTCAGAAATTTCAATGCATTGCCAGAATGTCGCCTTAAATATGGCTGTGACTTAAATTCAGATCAGCTGCGTAAGTTTTCACGTGATTATCCAGATGTCAATTTTACTAGCAGTTACGAAGATGTGCTCCAGGATAAAGACGTTGAGGCAGTGGTGGTGGCTACTCCAGCACCAGCGCACTACGATGTCGCCTTAAAGTGTCTCAAGAATGGTAAACATGTTTTTGTTGAAAAACCGATCACTTTGGCGGTTGAAAAAGCAGAAGAGCTTGTTCGCCTGGCTAAAGAAGTTAATAAAAAACTAATGGTAGGTCATTTACTTCTTTATCATCCTGCGATAGCAAAGCTTGCGGAGTTAATCAAAAATGGAGAACTCGGGGAAATTTATTATATTTACACTCAACGATTAAATTTGGGGAGAATCAGAAATACGGAAAACGTAGTCTGGAGTTTAGCCCCGCATGATATATCTATAATATTACATCTAATGAGCCAATTTCCTCAAAGCGTATCTGCCCTTGGAGCATCTTTTGTCCAAGAAGGAATTGAAGATGTGGCTTTTTTAAATATTAGATTTGCAGGCAGAGGCATTGGGCATATCCATGTTAGCTGGTTGGATCCGACTAAAACCCGCAGGACAATTGTAGTGGGCAGTAAAAAAATGGCTATTTTTGATGAAGTTTCCAATCGTGATACTTTGATTTTGATTGATAAAGGCGTTGACCGTAATCCAGATTTTAAGACCTTCCAAGAATTTTTAAAATTGAGATTTGGCGAAGAAAATGGCATAAAAATTTCCAATCAAGAACCACTCATGCTGGAGTGTCAACATTTTATCAATTGTGTGCAGAATGATAAAGAACCTTTAAGCAATGGAGAAAACGGCGTCAAGGTTTTAAAAATATTAGCTGCTGCTGAGCGTTCGCTTGAGAATGGAGGTAGAAATGAGTTACTTTAAGCATGGAACAGCTGTTGTTGATGAACCAGTTACTATTGGGGAAGGAACAAAGATATGGCATTTTTCGCATGTTTCTTCTGGGGCCAAAATCGGGGGAAATTGCAAGATTGGGCAGAATGTTTTTGTTCAAAACAATGTAAAGATTGGCAACAATTGCAAGCTGCAAAATAATGTTTCTGTTTATGGCGGTGTTGAGCTGGAAGAGTATGTCTTTTGTGGCCCATCTATGGTTTTTACAAATATAGTAAATCCTCGTTGTAAATATCCCCAGGAAACCGCGGACAAATATTATAAGACTTTAGTTAAGGAAGGAGCGTCACTTGGCGCGAATTGCACTATTGTTTGCGGGACCACGGTCGGTCGTCATGCATTTGTTGGCGCTGGCGCAGTGGTTACTAAGGATATTCCCGATTATGCTCTGGTTTATGGTAATCCAGCCAGGATCCAAGGTTGGATGTGTGAGTGCGGTACTAAGCTTAAATTTAACAGCCAAGTCGCGGTCTGCGCAAAATGCGACCGCCAATACCAGAAAATAGAAGGAAAAGTGAAACTAAAATGAATTCAATTCCCTTAATAGATTTAAAAAAACAGTATGAATCAATAAAAGATGAAGTTGATCAGGCAATTCAGCAGGTATTATGCGGTTGTCGCTTTATCATGGGGCCGGAAGTAAAGGAATTTGAAGAAGCCATGGCCAAGTATCTAGACGTCAAATATGCGGTTGGCGTAGCTTCTGGGACCGATGCCCTGGAAGTCGGCTTGCTCTCTTTGGGGATTGGTGATGGGGATGAGGTAATAACCACACCGTTTACCTTTATTGCGACCACGGAGGCAATTGTTAGCACTGGGGCTAAGCCTGTTTTTGTGGATATTGATGAGAAAACCTATTGCCTTGATTGTAATCTCATCGAAGCAAAAATCACCAAGCAAACAAAAGCAATTATGCCGGTTCACTTATACGGCCATCCTGCTGATATGGATAAGATAACGGCTCTGGCTGAAAAACATAATCTTAAGGTAATTGAGGATTGCGCCCAGTCGCTTGGTGCGGCTTTTTCTGGCAAAAAAGTTGGCACAATTGGGAATGCTGGCTGTTTAAGCTTTTTTCCCGGCAAAAACCTGGGATGTTATGGTGACGGTGGCATGGTTGTCACTAATGATGAGCAAGCCGCGCAAATGGCCAGAATGCTCAGGCAGCATGGCTCAAATAAGAAGTATTATCACGCTGTCAATGGATTTAACAGCCGTCTGGATACCCTGCAGGCTGCGGTATTAAAAATCAAACTAAAATATTTGGACAAATGGAATGATCTGCGACGCAAAAATGCAGCGCTCTATGCAGATTTAATAAATAAATCAGCCAAAAAAGGCTCCATTATCCCTGCTCAGGTTGAGCCGTCAGTGGTTCATTCTTTTAATTATTACACAATTCGATTGCAGGACAGGGATGCAGCTCAACAAAGATTAAAGGCTGCGGGCATTGGTAGTATGATTTATTATCCTCTTTGTTTGCACCAACAGGAAGTCTACAAAGATCTTGGCTATAAGCCTGGGGATTTTCCTAAGGCAGAGAAAGCCCAAAATGAAGTCCTGTCTTTGCCTATGTTTGCGGAGCTCTCGGCGGAACAAATAAATGAAGTTGTAAAGGTTTTGGTGCAATAATGAGCAAAAAAAGAAAAAAGATCATAAGTGTTGTTGGCGCCCGGCCCAATTTTATGAAAGTGGCGCCGATGTCCCGCGAGTTTGCCAAATATCCAAAGCAGTTCCAGCATTTGATCTTACATACAGGCCAGCACTATGATGCTAATATGTCAAAAGTTTTCTTTGAGGAGCTGTCTATTCCCAAACCGGATATTTACCTGGGCATTGGCTCCGGCGGACACGGCGAGCAAACCGGCAAGATTATGATTGAGTTTGAAAAAATTTGCGTGCAAGAAAAACCAGATCTGATCTTGGTTTATGGCGATGTCAATTCCACGGTAGCAGCGGCCCTGGTGGCAGTTAAACTTCATATTCCCATTGGTCATGTTGAAGCTGGCTTGCGTTCTTTTGATCGCGCCATGCCAGAAGAAATAAATAGAATTTTGACAGATTCAATTTCTGACTATTTATTTACTCCTTCGCCGGATGGAGATGTGAATTTAAGAAAAGAGGGTGTGGCAAAGAATAAAATTTTCATGGTAGGGGACATAATGGTTGACAGTCTGGTTTTTAACAGGAAAAAGGCAGCCAAGCTGAGTGTTTTACCATCTTTGAACCTGTCGCCCGGGGCCTATGCACTTTTAACGCTGCACCGGCCCAGCAATGTTGACAGCCAGGAAAACATGAGCCGAATATTCAAGGCGCTCAAAGTAATCGGCAAAAAGATCCCCATTGTTTTTCCTGTTCATCCCAGAACCAAGAAAATGCTAGATAGATTCGGCCTGACTAAAGTGCCTGGCATAGAGCTTGTCTCTCCTCTTGGTTATCTAGAATTTCTCAATTTGATGATGAACTGCAAATTTGTTCTTAGTGATTCCGGTGGCATTCAGGAAGAAACAACAGTTCTAGGCATTCCGTGTTTAACCCTAAGAGATACTACGGAGCGTCCAATTACCCTTACTCATGGCACTAATACTCTTGTCTGGCATAACCCGAAAAAAATTATTGCGGAGGCTAATAAAATATTAAGAGGTCAGGCTAAAAAAGGTCGGTTGCCTGATTTCTGGGACGGGAAAACAGCTAAGCGGATCGTAAAGATCTTAAAGGGGCTTTAATATGCGTCAATTGTTTGTTGATAAACAAGTTCGTTGTGTGATTGATGATGTACCTCGGCCAACGCCCCAGGCGGGTCATGTCTTAATCAAGGTTTTATATTCAGTTATAAGTCCGGGCACTGAAACAGCTAGTCTGGGTAATTCCTCTACTGTATCAGGCAACAATTTGTCTAAGGTCATGGGCATAATTCAATCTGGCGGCTTGGAGAGGGCAATTGAAATAGTTAAGGACAAATTGAACCGTTTGTCTCCTAAGGGCTACAGTGGCGCTGGCGTAGTCGTGGCAAAGGGTGAAGATGTCCTTGAATTTGAACTTGGCGATAAAGTGGCTTACGCTGGTCAGCCGCATGCTGAATATGTGTTGGCGCCCAAGAACCTCGTTGCCAAGATGCCTGAAAATGTGGCAATGGGTGAGGCTGCGTTTACCACCTTAGGTGCTATCGCCATGCAATCAGTCAGATTAGCCAACATTCAGCTTGGTGATAATGTTGTCGTTGTTGGTTTAGGTTTAATCGGTCAGCTGGCGGTTGCTTTAGCTGCAGCTGCTGGCGCAAATGTAATTGGGATTGACTTGGTGGCAGAAAGAGTTGCTTTAGCACAAAAAATGGGCCTAACCAACGGCATTCTGTCTACAGAAACAGATAATGTTATCAGAGAAGTAATGGAGTTGACTAAGGGCCGCGGAGCTGATGTTGTTTTGCTTTGTGCTGCTACAGCAAGTTCAGTTCCGGCGAATCAGGCTTTTGCTTATGCCAGACGCAAAGCTAAGGTTGTCATGGTTGGCGCTATGGGGCTAAATTTCAACCGATCTGATTTATATGCTAAAGAAATTGATTTTAAGGTCTCTTGTTCGTATGGTCCAGGACGTTATGATCGAGATTATGAAGTGAAAGGCCAAGATTATCCTTTTGAGTATGTGCGCTGGACTGAAAACCGTAACATGAACTCATTCCTCCAGTTATTATCTGCTGGTAAATTAAACCTTCGGCCGTTGATTTCTAAGCAATTGATTTTTGGTCAGGAAGCGACTGAGGCGTATCGGCTTTTGATGGAGCAGAAGAATAATCTTGTGGGGATACTGCTTAAATACCCTGAGACAGCTGAATCTGATGACCAATCAGGCGCTAAGATTGTTTTGAGGCCTGTTTTGCCTAAACAAGGCATGATTAATGTTGGCGTAATTGGGGTAGGTGGTTTTTCTCGTAATACTTTAATCCCGGCAATTAAGAAAATTAAAAATGTTAATTTATCAGCTGTGGCTGATATTAATGGAGTAGAGGCTAAGCATGTGGCTAAATTAAAGGGCTTTGGCTATGCTACAACAGATTATAAGCAAGTCTTAGCTGACAAAAACATTGATGTGGTAATGATTGCTACTCGGCATGATACTCATTATCAGATTGCCAGAGAGGCTTTACTTGCAGGCAAACATGTTCATGTTGAAAAACCCATGACGATGGATTTGGCCCAAGCTAAAGAACTAGAGAAACTGGTTGTTTCTAGCAATAAACTTTTGCAAGTGGGCTACAACCGTCGCCACGCGCCTTGTATAAAAAAGATCAAAAGCTTGTTAGCTAATCGCAACACACCGTTAATGACACTTTGCCGGGTAAATTCTGGCAGTTTACCGCTCAGTCATTGGGTAAATGATCCTCACGAAGGCGGAGGAAGGTTAATCGGAGAAATCTGCCATTTTATTGATTTATTGTATTGGCTGGTCGAAGCAGAAATAGCGGATTTCGGTTTTCAGAAAATAGATTCCCCCGTTTCAGCTATTACAGCTCGTGACAATATAAGCATTAATTTTAAA
>JAHIZU010000263.1 GCA_018814265.1 Candidatus Margulisiibacteriota bacterium
CTTACCTCTCTATCTCTATCACGAAGACGGCACAAAAACCTCAAACCTCAAAAAAGAAATTGTTGATAAGATTAAGGTGATTGTAGGTAAAACATCACCTGAAGATGTTTTTGACTATATTTACTGCGTTCTTCACTCACCAAGTTACCGCGATAAATATAAGGAATTTCTAAAAATTGACTTCCCGCGCGTGCCGTATCCGAAAGATGCTAAAACATTCAAAACACTGGTCAAACTTGGGGCTGAATTGCGGGGTTTGCATCTCCTTGAATCTCCCAAAGTCAATAAATTTATAACCACATACCCTGTTGCGGGGTCGAATGTTGTTGGTAAAATATCCTTTAAAGGCGGGAAAGTCTTTGTAAATAAGGAGCAATATTTTGGCAAAGTGCCGGAAATTGCCTGGAACTTCTATATTGGCGGCTATCAGCCGGCGCAGAAGTGGTTGAAGGACCGCAAGGGACGCTCCCTGACAAACAGTGATATTGAGTATTATCAAAAGATCATTGTTGCGCTGACTGAAACGGAGAGGATTATGGGAGAGATAGACAAGATCGGGGTGGTGGAGGGGGCGGCTTGACCTTTGTGCCTTGTCGGTATGCAGTTGTATACCATAGTAAGAGATCGCTTGAAGTAGTAAGATTTGTGGTTTGATGGTGTTAAGGGGGATTATTAATGACTGATAACATATTTGAGCAGATAAAAAAGATCAATGAATATAGAAAAGAATACTGGAGCGCTCGCGATCTATACAAAATGCTTAGTTATACGGAATATGGCAAATTTATGCCGGCAATTGAGAGGGCAAAAGAAGCGTGTAAAAACAGCGGACAGCCTGTAGCCGATCATTTCGCTGGGGTGAGCGAAATGATAAATAGCGCAAATTTAATGAAATGTTGATAAGGAGAGATTTATGCCCGATCAAAAAGACCATCATATTGCCATTTTTCGCGGGAAAGAGATAAGAAAGGCCATTCATAAAAATGAGTGGTGGTTTTCTGTTGTGGATGTTATCGAGGTTTTGACTAACAGCGTAAATCCGCGTGATTACTGGTATAAGATGAAAATCCGGGTTAAGGACGAAGATGGAATCGAGTTGTCGACACTTTGTCGACAACTGAAATTGATGTCATCTGACGGCAAAAAGTATGAGACCGACTGTGCTAATACTGAAGGCATATTCAGAATAATCCAGTCTATCCCTTCGCCAAAAGCCGAGCCGTTTAAACGATGGCTGGCTAAGGTCGGCTATGAAAGGATCCAGGAGATCGAAGACCCGGAACTGGCCACTAAAAGGACCAGAGCTTTGTATAAGGCCAAGGGTTATCCTGATGATTGGATCGAAAAGAGGATGCGCGGTATCGCCATCCGCGAGGAATTGACCGGCGAATGGGAAAAGCGAGGCGCGGAGAATAAGCGAGATTACGCGATCTTAACCGCTGAAATATCGGAGGCCACATTTGGGCTTAAGCCGAATGAACATAAAAAATTAAAAGGACTGGAACGTGAAAATCTGCGCGATCATATGAATGATTTTGAGCTGATCTTTTCAATGTTGGGGGAGAGATCAACAACGGAAATCCATCGCAACGAAAACTCCAAAGGGGTTAAGAAGCTGAAAAAAGACGCGGCAGCTGGCGGCCGGATCGCCGGCAACGCGCGGCATGAACTGGAGAAAAAACTTGGTAGATCGGTCGTTTCCAAAGAAAATTATTTGCAAAAACCAAAAAGCAATAAGTTGATTGAAAAAAAACATGAGTGAAGCGGGGAAACTGATCATCAAAGGCGCTCGCGAGCATAACCTCAAGAACATCGACCTTGAGCTGCCCCGCAATAAATTCATTGTTTTTACCGGGCTCTCCGGGTCCGGCAAATCCTCATTAGCTTTTGACACTATTTACGCTGAAGGCCAACGCCGCTACGTGGAGTCTTTGTCCGCTTATGCCAGACAGTTCCTGGAACAAATGCAGAAGCCGGATGTTGACTCGATCGACGGCTTGTCGCCGGCGATTGCCATTGACCAAAAAGCGCCGTCCCGTAATCCCAGGTCAACCGTGGGCACGGTGACCGAGATCTATGATTATTTGAGACTGCTGTTTGCCAATATCGGGATTCCCCACTGTCCTAAGTGCGGCCGCAAGATCGAGCGCCAGACCGCCCAGCAGATAGTTGACCAGATCCTTGAGCTGCCGGAAGGGGAAAGGATCCAGGTCCTTGCCCCGGTGGTGCGGGGGCGTAAAGGAGAATATAAAGGTTTGCTGGCTGATATCCAAAAGGACGGCTTTATCCGGGTCAGGGTAGAGGGCAAGGTTTTTGAAATTTCTGAGGTTCCTCAATTAAATAAGAAATTAAAGCACAATATTGAGATCGTTGTTGACCGGCTAACGGCTAAAGCCGCTAACCGTAAGCGTTTGAATGAATCTGTTGAAACCGCGCTGCGTTACGGCAATGGAACGGTTGAGGTCCTGGTTGACAAAGCCAAGCCCAAACTTATTGTCTTCAGTGAAAAATTCGCCTGTCCGACCTGCGGGATTAGCCTGGATGAGATAACCCCGCGCATTTTTTCTTTTAACAGCCCCTATGGCGCCTGTCCGAAATGCAGCGGCTTAGGGGACAAACTGGAATTTGACCCTGATCTGGTTATCCCGGACAATAGCCTGTCTATTGCCGAGGGGGCCATAGCTCCTTGGGGAGAAGCCGGGTCATATTTTATTTCGCGCTTGGCCTCGGTTGCGGATGCTTATGGTTTTGATATCAACACACCGATCAAGAAATTGGCCCAAAAGCATTTAAAAGTCATCTTGTACGGCGCGGACCAGCCGATCAAATTTAGGTATACCGGGGCTAACAGTTACTGGGAGCATGAAGGGGATTATAAGGGCGTAATTAACTGGCTGAAGCGCAGATATTATGAAACAAAATCAGAGAATGTCCGTTCTTATCTTTATAGATATATGAGCTCTGCCAAATGTCCTGATTGCCAGGGCCAGAGGCTGCGTCCCGAAAGTCTGGCCGTAACGATCGCCGGCAGATCGGTCGCCTATGTTGCCGCGCTGTCGATCAAAGCTGCTTTGGAGTTCTTAGCCTCGCTTAAGCTTTCTCAGCGTGAGCAGCTGATTGCCAGGCAGATCATCAAGGAATTAAATGCCCGCCTGACGTTTCTTGTTGATGTTGGCTTGGATTACATCTCCCTTAATCGGGAGTCATCTACTTTATCCGGCGGGGAGGCGCAGCGGACTCGCTTGGCGACTCAAGTCGGTTCAGGTCTGGTTGGAGTGCTTTATATTCTAGATGAGCCGTCAATCGGCCTGCACCAGCGCGACAACAAACGGCTGATCGCTACTTTGCATCGTTTGCGTGATCTGGGCAACACAATTATTGTGGTCGAGCATGATGAAGAGACCATGCGTGCCTCGGATTTCTTGGTTGATATCGGGCCCGGAGCGGGACTGCATGGCGGTGAGATTATCGCCACTGGCGACGTTGCCGCCTTAACTTCGGCCAAAAGGTCGATAACCGGTAAATACCTGTCAGGCAAATGGCAGATCGATGTGCCCAACGAACGCAGAAAAAGCAACGGCAAAAAGCTGACGGTAGTTAAGGCCAAACATAATAATCTCAAGAACATTACTGTTGATTTTCCCTTAGGCGTGTTTACCTGTGTAACCGGGGTTTCCGGCTCAGGCAAAAGTTCGCTGGTTAACGATATCCTTTATACTGCTCTAGCCAAGAAGTTTTACCGTTCTATTGAAAAAGCCGGTGAATATGGAGATCTTAAGGGGATTGAGAACATTGATAAGGTAATTATAATCGATCAAACGCCGATTGGCCGCACCCCGCGTTCCAACCCGGCAACTTATACGGGTGTGTTTGCCCATATACGAGACCTCTTTGCCATGACTCAGGAGGCGCGTGTCCGCGGTTATAAACCTGGCAGATTTTCCTTTAATGTCAGGGGCGGCAGGTGCGAATCCTGCCGCGGTGACGGCCTGGTTAAGATCGAAATGCACTTTCTGCCGGATGTTTATGTCCCTTGCGATGTTTGTAAAGGCAAACGCTATGACCGGGAAACCCTGGAGGTCCACTATAAAGGCAAAAATATCTATGATGTTTTAGACATGACGATCGAAGAGGCCCTGGAGTTGTTCGCAAATATCCCGCAGATCAAGCGTAAACTGCAAACCTTAAGCGATGTTGGCCTGAGCTATATTAAATTAGGCCAGTCGGCAACCACGCTCTCCGGCGGTGAGGCGCAAAGAGTTAAGCTGGCGACTGAGCTGGCGGCCAGATCAACCGGCAGAACTCTTTATCTCCTGGACGAGCCAACCACTGGTTTGCATTTTGACGATATCAAGAAGCTGCTGCTGGTCCTGCACCGCCTGGTCTCGACCGGTAACACGGTCATTGTTATCGAACATAATTTGGATGTGATCAAAACCTCGGATCACATTATTAATCTGGGCCCGGGGGGCGGCGATGAAGGAGGCCGGATCGTGGCGACGGGTACGCCGGAAGAAGTGGCCAAAAACTCAAAAAGCTATACCGGGCAGTACTTGCGTAAAGTTCTATGACCTTTTCTCAAGGTATTCTTGTCTTATTTATCTTTGTAGTTATTGTTGTTTTTATCCTGATCTACTCGGGCCAATATAAGCCGCCAAACTATCCGAAGTTCGGCAGTTGACTGTGTTATAATCCTAAAAGGAGGGCAATAAAATGAGCAATATAAGTTTTGCTGATTTTCAGAAGATGGATATTAGGGTGGGAGAGATAAAAAGTGCGGAAGATGTTGAAGGGGCGGATAAATTGTATAAGGTGATGGTTGATATTGGGGGAGAGGAGAGGCAGCTGGTGGCAGGGATTAAGCAGCATTATTCTAAGGAAGAGCTTCCGGGTAAAAAAGTTTTAGTGCTGACCAATCTCGATCCCAAGAAAATTCGCGGGGTGGAAAGTCGAGGCATGGTTTTATGTGCGCATAATGAAGATCGAAGTCAGCTGGTTTGCACTACGGTGGAGAAAGATATTGCAATTGGATCAAGGGTCTCTTAGGTTTGGTTTTTGGTATTGGTATCGGTAAAGTCCCGGCTTCGTTTTAGTTGTTGTTGGAAAAACAAAAACAACACCGAAACCCATAACGCGACTAAACACGATGCCGAAACCCATAACGAAAACATTGGATAAGAGGGGGATAACAATGAGTAGCTTGAAGGATCTTCATAAATTTGGCCAAAGTCCCTGGTATGACAATATTGAAAGAGGGCTGCTGCTTTCCGGCGGACTAAAAAAGATGGTTGATGAGGATGGCATTGCCGGAGTTACTTCTAACCCGTCTATATTTGAAAAGGCGATTAATGGCAGTCAGACTTATGATACAGATATCCAAAAGTTCAGTCAGCAAGGAGAAAGTGTTTTTGGGATATATGATGAGTTAACTACCACGGATGTTTCAACCGCTGCTGATATATTAGCCAATGTTCATCAAACCTCAAAGATAGACGGCTATGTGAGCATTGAGGTTTCTCCGCATTTGGCCCACGAAACTGAAAAAACCGTTGAAGAAGCCAGGCGATTGTTCGCAAAGATCAATAAGCAAAACATAATGATTAAAATCCCCGCAACAAAAGAGGGCCCTGCCGCCATCCGGCAATGTATTGCCGATGGCATTAGTGTTAATGTCACCTTGATTTTTAATTTAAGGCATTATCGGGCAATAACTCAAGCCTATATTGAAGGGATTAAGGAAAGGATAGGAAAAGGGCTGCCAGTTGATAATATCAATTCCGTGGCCAGCTTTTTTGTCAGTCGGATCGATACTTATGTCGACAAGCTGCTTGATGCGGCGATATCAAAGGAAAAGGACTCCGCCAAGAGAGCCGAACTTCAGTCCCTGTTGGGCCAGGCGGCGGTCGCTCAATCAAAAGTCATGTATGCTGAATTTCGCAAGTTATTCTTTGGCCAGGAATTTGCCAAACTTAGGAAAAAAGGCGCAAATGTCCAAAGGTTTCTGCTGGCCAGCACCAGCACAAAAAATCCCAAATTCAGCGACATTAAGTATATTGAGGAATTGATCGGCGAAGGGACCATTAATACCATACCTCAAGTAACTGTCGATGCCTTTAGGGACCATGGGGCAGCTAAATCAACCCTTGATGAAGGATTGGAAGAGGCTAAACAAGTCTTGACTAAGCTCAAAGGGTTTGGAATCGATGTTGAATCCGTCTGCCAGCAGATCCAGGACGATGGAGTACAGGCTTTTATTGATTCATATGATAAATTGATCGATTCTTTAGAAAACAAGAGAAAGAAATTTATTTCTTAATCACACTCATAAACCACGGTCAGGTTCCCCTGAACCTCAATCTTTCCAGGAATGATCGGAGTGTTTAACGCCTCACCTTCGGATTTGAAGGCGCGCAGGCCGCCATCGATCACCTGCGCTTGAGCCTCCTGGATCCGCAATATTTTAATTAATTTAAGGCCGGAAGCCTTAGTGAGGATTTCAGCCTTTTCCTTGGCAGCCCTGAAAGCTTTTTCCAGGGCTGTTTTCTTGTGCGGAGCAGAATTCTTCACGCTAAATCTAACATTGTCTACATTAGTGGCTCCGCCGGCAATTGCGGCATCAATAGTTTTTCCCAGCTGATCTAAATCATCTAAGGTTACTCTTATTTGGTTGCTGGCAGTATAACCAATGAAGACTCTCTTGCCTCCCTGATATTCATATTTGGCCCTGAGATCAAAATCGGTGGTTTCAATCTTATCTTTTGGGATTCCCATCTTTTTCAAGCTTGCCAGCACATTATTCATTTTCTTGGCGGCGATTTTTTGCGCTTCTGTCGCAGCTAGCTCAGTGCGCTCTACTGTGATGCTGATGTAAGCAATGTCAGCCTCGGCTTTAACAATCCCATTGCCTGTAATAATAATTTGGGGAGAATCGCTTTCAGCAAAGGCAACTTGAGAAGGAAAAAACAGTAATAGTATTAGGAAACCCGCGAATAAACTTCGCGGTTTCCTAATAATTTGGAAGCCGCGACGCTTGCCCCGAGAGAAATCGAGGGGTTCAGTCGCAGGCTTCTCTATAAATTTTCTTAACATTTCAATCAACTCCTTGCTGCCAATTTTAACATGGGCTTATCTTGAATCCAAGCAATAAATAAGGTAGAATAAAATACTATGGTTGAGGAGCGAATCCCCCCACAAGATCTTGTTGCCGAACAATCAGTTATTGGCTCGATGCTTCTGGATAAGAATGCTATTGTCAAAGCAATTGAGATCCTCCACCCTGACAGTTTCTACCGTGATGCCCATCGGTTTATTTATGAAGTAATTCTTGATGTTTTTGACAAGGGTGAGCCGGTTGATCTCATAACCGTGACCGACGCCTTGCGCAAAGCAGGGAAGCTGGACAAAGTTGGCAGCTCAGTCTATGTGGCTGACCTGATAAATTCTGTGCCTACTTCGGCTAATGTTGAGTATTACGCCAAGATCGTTGAAGAAAAGGCTATTTTGCGGCGCTTAATCGATGCTGGGACCAATATTGTTTCCAATGCTTTCGCGCGGACCGAGGATATCGACCAAATCCTGGATCAGGCGGAAAAGTCGGTTTTTGATATTGCCTTAAAGAGCGTGCGTCAGGGTTTTCATAAGATCGATTCGGTCATCAAGGGTGTTTTGGACAAGATAGACAGCCTCTATGATAAGAAAGAGGCCATGACTGGCTCTCCGAGTGGTTTTCCTGATCTGGATAAGCTGACCGCGGGCTTTCAGAACGCTGACCTGATCATTATTGCGGCTCGGCCGGCTGTTGGGAAAACCGCCTTTGCCTTAAATATTGCCCAGAACGCGGCGATCAAATACAAGC
>JAHIZU010000264.1 GCA_018814265.1 Candidatus Margulisiibacteriota bacterium
CCGCAAGCCATTGCTTCCAAGGGCGGCAGTCCAAAACCTTCAAACAACGAGGGAAAAACGAACAGGTCAGCCGCATTATAAAGCAACGCCAGATCGGAATCTCTGACCATGCCGGCAAAGATAACACCTCCCTCTATATTATATCTCTTTAAAAAAGCTTTAGTTTCATTATCTTCAGGACCCGAAAGGACTAATTTATGATCCAACTGCCGGCCTGTTGCCAACTTACTATATGCGGTCAACAAACAGAGCAGGTTCTTATGTTTTTTTCTATTGCCAACATAAAGGATGAATCTCTCCGGCAAACCCCGCTGCTGCCTAAAGCTATCAACTAAAGCGCGATCTTTTATCTGGCAAAAAGCCTCTTCAACAGCAGGATAAGCGACCCTGATGAGCTCTTTTGGCAGTTTATAAAAAGCAACAAGATCATTTTTTGAGAACTCAGATATCGTGATGATTCGCTTGACCGTCATCAGCGCCTTGCGCAGCACAAGATTATAATAGATGCTGTGCAACCAAAAATAGCGCTTCGGGTACCTGACATGGATCAGATCATATATCGTCGCGATCGTGGGGCACGGCTGGACCAGCGGCACAACGAAAGAGCCGGCATGAAAGATATCGGGCTGGACTTTTTTGATGATCCCGGGCAAGCGAAACTGCTCCATCAGGCCCAACCATTTAAGCCCTACTTTCAACAGCCTAAAGTTCTTGGCCGGCTTGAGCAGATCAGCGAGATAATCATCGTTGACCATAATGACATAATCGTTCTCTTGGTCGATATTGGCCAATTCCTTGAGCAGATTATAGAGATAACGGCCCATGCCGAAATCCTTTGCCACGACCATTCTCGCGTCCAAAAGTATCTTCATTTTCCTTGCGCTACCTCCCGATACAGCTCCAAGGTCTTACTGGCAACCGCTTGCCATGAGAATTGTCTGATCCGTTCATTTCCTTTGGCCACCAATGAAGCGGCCAGCGAAGCATCGCTCATTACCTTTTCGATAGCAGCCGCTATCGCAGCCGGGTCATTTGGGTCAAAAAGCAAACCAGCATCGTCCACAACTTCAGGTATGGAAGAAGCCTCTGATGCTACGACCGGTGTTTGGCAAGCCATTGCTTCCAGTATCGGTATACCAAAGCCTTCATAAACAGATGGATAAGCAAAGACCGATGCGCCGTTGTAAAGAGCCCTGAGCTCCTCGACCGGCAGAGCGCCAGTGACCACAGCTCCGGCTCTGTGCGCTTGCTCAATGGTCTCCTTATGGCCCCAACCTTCTGGACCGGCGATCACCAGAGAAACAGGTCTTTTTTGCTGCACTATCCCACAAGCCTGAATAAGCCTGTTAATGTTCTTTCTGGGGCTTATGACCCCAACGGTCAAGATATATGGTTGTTTTATGTCATATTTATCCAAAACGCTTTTAATTTTCTTATCAGGATAATAGGCATTTGCGTCAAAAGCGCTGGGAATGACCTCGATCTTATCGGGTCCGATCTTAAAAAGCCTCATGATATCCGCTTTGGTATTCTTTGAATCAGCAGTGATCTTTTTAGCCTTGCCAAAGACCCAAGGATAAAGCCGGGCCGCCGATCTTGCCTTCTTGTCGCTTTCTTTTGGGAATATAAAAGTGGTCAGATCATGTACCGTGACAATGGAAGGGACCCTGCCCCGGATCGGCACCATTGACTCAGGCGAATGAAAAACATCGATCCTGTCGCGGGCGATCTGAAAAGGCAAGATCGTTTGCGCCCACAAGGTCCCATTAGGGAAATATGTCTTCCTGATCACGATATTAGGATACCTGCTCAATGATCCTGCATCAAATTCCCGGCAGGTGTAAAGATAAAATTGATCCTGCCGGTCAAGCTGCAGCAGGTTTTTGACCAGGTTCAAAGTATGGCTGCCAATGCCGCAATGCGGCTGGGACAACGCTCTTATATCAATTCCGATCCTCATGACAGCATCTGCTCCGCTCTTTTTATGTCTTCTGGGTAGGTTAAGTTAAAGTACTGTCCTTTTAATCTTACCGGACTGACGACTTCTCCAGCATCTATCAGCTTTTGGATCGCGTCGGTCAGCTCAACCCGGCCCTTTAAAGGCGAGGGTGGCGTCTGGCGGATCGCATTAAAGATCTGCTTGCTGAAAAAGTAAAACCCCAGACCACACAGGTTGTTAGGTATTTCCCTGGGCTTTTCAACCACTCGTGTCACCTTATCGTTCTTTATCTCAATTGAATAGCTCTGTTTGATGCTCTCGGGAATATCCGTTTCCCATACCCCCACACCGGACTCAAATACTTCTGGGAATACAAATTCTCCCTGGCAGAGGCAATCGCCTAAGACCAGGGTAAAGTGATCACCGACAGAGTTCTCCGCCAGGGTCAAAGCATTGGCGATCCCCTTTGGCTGGCTGCTCTCCTTAATGAATTCTGCATTGATCGGCAAGCCGACAACATATTTTATGATGTCTTCCTTTTTATAATTAACAACGAATACAAAATCATCAGTGAACCTACGCCAGTATTCAATAATATAATAAAGGATCGGCCGGCCATTGACCGGCACTAGAGATTTTGGCAGGTCCTTTGTCACAGGGTTCAACCTGGTGCCAGGACCGCCGCAAAGAATGACACATTTCTTGTTCTTATATCGTTGACTCATAGATCACTTCCAGTTTAGCCCTATTCTTATTGCCATCATAATGCTCAATGACATCCTGTCTGGCGCGCGCTTTGATTTTTTCAACCTTGTCCGCGTTCTCAAAAGACCAGATGATCTTTTTGGCGAACTCTTCAGGGCTCTCTGGAGGGGCCAGCAATCCATTCTCCGCATCCCTGATCATTTCCGGAATACCGCCAATGCGGCTGGCGAGCACAAGTTTTCCTTTGGCCATGGCCTCAAGGATAATGACTGGCGACATGTTCTGCCACTGCTCCGGAACAGCAATGATACCTGCTTGCGAAAAGACCTGTTTAAAATCGGTGTCAGAAAGGCGTCCCAGGAACTCTACATTGCCAGATAAATCATTTTCTGAAATAAATCTAACGATCCTTTTCTGATAATCATTATCCACGACCTGGCCGATCAGCCACAATTTAACATCCGCGTATTTTTTCATGACCTCAGGCATGGCCGCCAGCAGAACAAGCTGCCCCTTGCGCTGCTGGACCCAACCGATCAAAAGAATATTCCGGGCCTGGACTGGCCCTTCAGCTTCGTTTTCTACTGATTCATAAGAAAGCGGCAGGACCGCTATCCTTTCTTTTGGTATCCCATAGGAAATAACGAGATCGCGTGAAGCAGCTGAAAGTACGATGAAAACATCTATCATTTTAATATAATGCCTAAATATGAGCCGCCTGAACATTAAAAATATCATCTTCAACGGGTTTTTGGTGCGGAGACAACCCAGACATCTTAGCCCCTGGAAAGCAATACAATTGCTCTCATCGCGTTTGACCAGGGTCTCGTTCGGACAGACCAGCCAATAATCATAAATGGACATAACTACAGGAATATTTTGCTTTTTAGCAGCTGAAACCACGGCAAAGGATAAATGAGTAAAGCGGTGAAGATGAATGATGTCGGGTCGAACTTGCTTCAAAAGCTTGCGCATCTGCCAATAGACCAGCGGATCAAAAGGCAGTCGAAAACCCAGAAGATTCGCCATTGTCCTCACTGGGATGACTATATCGCTAGCCTGACCTTTATCAAAAGGCGTAGTAGCAGCCACAGACTCGTGTTTTCCAGAGTTATAAAAATATTTAATGATGGTTTGGCAGGTTTTTTCAGCCCCACCCCAAGACTTATGGTACCCGGGCAGACGATCTGTTACATGCAGTATCTTCATTTGAAAAGACCTTTCACCTTCCGGGCCAATTTTCTCCAGCTAAAACCCGGTCGCATGCCAGCAGTCATGCGATAGACTTTTTTTTGCATGTTCTTGGGATAAATATCACTGACCGGCTCAGCATCCCGTCCATAGAATATCTGGTCAGCCTCGAGCACTTTGTCAGAAGGCACATAATAGCTAAAATGAGCAATAATCCCCAGCCTTTCGGCCCAGCGCAGGCTGAACAGGTCCTTTTCATAACTGCTGCCAGGCAAACCGATGATAAAGAAACCACTAACACTTTGGGCGTATCGTTTGGCTGTTTTGATGGCTGTTTCCAGATGCTCGATCGTTTCGCCCTTCTTAATTTGCTTTAAGACATCCGGATCGGACGACTCAACGCCAAAGCTGATGTGTTTACAGCCTGCTTCAGTGATGGCCCTGGCGATCTCTTCATCGAACAGATCAGCCCGCAAACCATTGGCACAGGCCCAGGAAAGATTAAGGGGCTTCACCAGTTCACAGAACTTCAACAACCTCTGTTTGTTAATATTGAAGCAATCATCAATGATATTGAAAGATTTTATGCCCCATCTTTCTTTAGCCCGCCTCAGTTCTTCAATTGAATTTTCAGCGCTCCTCGAAAGCCATTTCCTGTTTCTGCTTGAGCAATAAATGCACTGATACGGACAACCCTGACTGGTCATGACCACATATTGCCATTTGCCGCTTTTCCAGTTTTTTTGAAATTTCGGGAACGAATCAAAAAGCTCATAATTAGGAAAGGGATATTCATCAGAGAAAGGCTCAGCAAAATGGATCCTATTATCAAAATCCATATACGGATAACAGCACAAAACATCTAAAAACCCGGAAACAGATTTAATTGTAGCATGTGGAAACTTCTCCTTGTATTTTCGCGCAATCTTTTTTGCCTCGGAAAGCGTGCGTGATTGCACGGATATTCCAAGTGTTTCAGCCTCTACCTTTAAATACCGGTCTGGCGGACTCGAGAGAGTATTAAGATCAATGACCTTAACGCCTAAACTTGTTGCCGCATAAGCCAAACCTAAATTTGGAATAGCTTGGTTGACTCGCGCCTCAGGATTTATAAAAAGATACTTCTCCATTACTTTCCCCCGTAATTACAGCAATTTCTGCATTGAATAGGGACCTGATGCCGGTACAATGCCTTTCTAAAGTTACGATAGCGGGACAAACTCCAGATCTCCTTGAAAGGTTTCTCAAATACATTGCCGAAACTGTATTTCTTTTGAAGATCACGGGCATTGCCTTCATTAGTAGCACAGCAACAAATGACCTCTCCCGTAACAAAGATAAATGGCATGACCCACGCCGTACATAAAGATGTTGATGGTTTTTCCGTCCTGAGGTTGATATTCCATTTGATCCTCATGCCGTATTTTGCGGCTTTTGAATTTGCCTCATCCACCAATTCCTGAGGTATTTGATCACAATAAAGATCCTGAACCTCAGGGAAATTATGCAGCAGACGTGTAAAATAGATCTGCGCCGCGCCGCCAGTAAGATCATGCACATAATCCACATATTGTGAGATCTCATGTACATTCAATTTATTAATAATGAAATGGAAATCAAGCTCAGGAAAATGGGCTTTTTTGCGTTTCTTATGGTCAATCAAAGCCTTGACATTTTTAGTGATCTTGTCAAAATCCGAACCAACCCTGATCTTATTGTAGGTTTCAGCGGTTGCGCCATCTATGGATGGAATGATCTTGTCCACCTCAAGATCAACCAATTTCTCCGCATTTTTTTCGTCAACAAAATAAAACGTATCAAACATCTCAATATATATATTGCGTGATTTCACCAGCTCAAGTATCTTCATGAAATCTTTGTTCAGGAAACTTTCGCCGATACCGGTCAGTCCGATCCATTTCAATCCCGGGAATTGATCGAGAATCTTCTTGAATTGTTCAAAAGACATATTAAGGCTCTTTTCCTTCCAGTAAGTGTGTTCACAGATCAAGCATTTAAGATTACAGGCGGTAGTAGTCTCAATTTCAACATAAGGCGGATATGGGTCCAGCCAGTGCAGCAACCTGCTTAAGAACGGCTTCTCAGTGTAATAGAACAGCTTAAAATGGATATAATTGAAGGTATATGCCACCCCCTTGGTCCTTAGCAAGAAGAGCAAATAACCGAGTTTCTTGATCATTTCAGCCTGATCCTCCTTAAAAATGTCATTAATTTGCCCGGATAGCGCACGGCCTTGACCATTTGGGCCATGACCTTACCAGGCCGAAAAAGGTAAGAAACCAGGATCTGCCTTACGCCGATCGTTGATTTTGATCTAGCCAGATGAACGGTTTCATCAAAGTATCTTAATATCTCTTGGGGGGCCATTTTATTATTTACCCAGATCGGTATCCTGTCGTAAGTGAAATCAGACCATTTGAGGTCCTTTGAGATGGCCCCCTGTCGCTCGGCGATATTCCAGAGCTCCGTGCCCGGGAAAGGGGTGGCGATACAAATACCAACGCTGTCGATCGGGTTCTCGCGGATCAATCGCTGGGTGGCTCGTATATCCTCGACCGTTTCCTCGGGATTGCCGATGATGAACGTCCCATTGACCAATAACCCCGCCTCACGCGTCATCCTGATGGCCTTAACTATCTGTTCCACGGTAGTGCGTTTGCGTAAAATATCAAGGATCTTTTGCGAACCGCTTTCAAAACCAAAGGTTATCTGGCGGCAGCCTGCCCGTTTAGCCAGGGCCAGTATCTCAGGATCGACATTGTCCACCCTGGCATTGCCGCCCCAAACAAGCTCATATTTCCGTTCCAGCAACAGTTCACAGATCTTCTTCAGCCTGGATCGGTGCACAAAAAGGTTATCCTCAATGAAGAACAGGGCCTTGATCTGATACTTACTGACCAAGACATCAATCTCTTCTATAACTCTCTCGGGGCTGTTGAAGCGGAAAGGCATGCCTTTCCAGCTATTATGGCAAAAGATACAGTCATATGGGCAACCACGGCTGGTCAGGATGGCAGCCACTCTGGTTTTCGGCGGAACAAAATAAAGGTATGATTCCGGGATCCTATCCTTAGCCTGGACATAGAATTCCATGTCCATCAGCTGCCTGGCCGGTATCGGGATCTCATCAAGGTTCTTGATATACTCTTCTTCTATCACTCCTGTCCTTAGATCTTCACTGATGATCTTTAATAAGGCGTTCTCGCCTTCGCCTTTGACCACCATGTCAACATGCGCCAAAGCTTCGTCCGGCAATATACTGGCGTGAACACCGCCCATGACCGTGCGGATACCGAGCCAGCGACAAAGATCCGCGATCCGATAAGCGTCCGGTGCCAGAGCGGTGGTCGCTGTGATGCCTGCCAGATCAGGCCGGAACATAAGCAATTCCTCTTTAACGTTCTGGCCGGCCAGTTCATCAATGATCCTGACTTCTATGCCGTTCTTCAGCAAATAAGAAGCTATAAAACCTAAATGCAGCGGTTCCTGGACCGCGAACCGTTCATCCCTGCCCGGATTTATCAAAGCGACCTTTTTGATCACCGGTGTCCCCTTTTTGGCTTATAAAGATAATTTTCCCCTATCCGCTCGTCTAAACAATAATTATTCCTGATCGCAGACAGCATTTCATCAGTGAACCAGCCTGAACTCTTAGTTTGCTCTAGATCGAACTTAAGCAGAACCAGCGAAAATCGCCCGTCAGCAATGTCTGTGACCAGACCTGTTTGGTCCCACATGCCGCCCTTTGATAATTGCGTGACGAGGATTGGATCGACCAAGAGTTCTTTGCCATTGATCACTACTAATCCCGCATCCTGGGACAGGACCCTGCCTTTTGTGCTTTGTATGTATCGGGAAACCTTTTCCCCAATCAAGCGAGCATCTTCAGTTGGGGTTGAGCTGAGACGAAAAGTACTGTCTGCGGTATAAGGTGCGTGTGCCAGGGCCGCCAGTTGAAGGATCAGCAGCACAACAAGCAATGATCTTGCCAAAATATAATCTTTAAAGCGGCACTGCAGCTCTACCAAAGAGCGAGAAAATAGCACACAGGCAACGGCTAATGGCTCAAGCATATAAGAGATCGCACTGGCCCCAGCCTTACCCACCCCAACGGCGACCAAAGCGGCCAGGCAAAAATAGAAAGAGAAAAGATCCAGCTCCCTTTTCAATAATTTATTCAGCGCAAAGGCAGCGGCAAATCCAAGCAGGACAAAATGAACCTGTATCGTCGTGATGTACTCAAAGAGCATTTTGACCAGGTTATAGGCAAATCGATTGCCTGCAATCGTATGGAAATAAAAGTTGCCGCTGGTCAGACAATTTGCCATTAAAAATATGGTTAAGACCAACAAGGCATACGTCCCGCCAAACTTGAGAGCTGTCCGCTTGTCCTTGAAGAACAGGTACAGACAGGCCGCTGCCGGCGCAACGACAAAGGGCTGTTTGGTATAAAAAGCCAGAATAAATAAAGGTAAACTTAAATATATCTTATTTGAACCTTCGTATTTTGACACCAAATAAATACCCAAAAGGCTAAAAATAATGCCTAAAGACATGATATCGCCAAAAACATGGGCCTGATAATAAACATATGGGGAAGCCAGATAGAACAAAGATGCGATCAAAGCGACATATCCATCCTTGGTCGATTGCTTAACCAGCCAGCCGATCAAAACAGCCAGCAAGAGCGCCGTCACAAACGAAAAAACTCGGCCTAATGCCAGAGAACAGCCAAATACCCTGGCCAGACCGGCCATCAGGAACCAGG
>JAHIZU010000265.1 GCA_018814265.1 Candidatus Margulisiibacteriota bacterium
CACCGCGCTGATTTGAGAATTCAAGGTTGATGTTGATATATTAATTGTCATTGTTTTTTTACCTCCCTATAATACAAATTACGAATTTAGCATTATAAGGAGGCCCCGAAAATTCGGGGCCTCACAATACTTAGCCGGCGGTTCTAAAAGCTCTCCCCACTTGCGTCTCAGCGCCTTTGCGAGACTCCTGAACACCAGAAAGACCGGCAACTATGTTATCTGTATTCGCATTAAAATTACCAATTGCGATGGTTCCTTTGACGCTACCCATATCAACGGTCATTCCGTCTATGGTCGTATAAACGCCAGCTTCATCAATTACGCTCGTATCTGTGCCAGCTGGAATATCAGCTCCGGCAATATCCGGATCTGTGGAACCGCCTCCTACTGAATCAACATCCACAAAGTTCATAAGCGGCTCAGCTATTCGCAAATCGATTGCATCGCCCAACTCCAACTCTAAAGCATTCAAATTAACATTTACCATACCATTTCACCTCCTTGTTACCTTATTTTCACCACTCACATATACTATCGTAATAAGTACTGAAGAACTTGCATCAGCCCACAGCACTAAAGTTTACACCCGGAAGCGACTGGCCGGAGATCTCCGCCATTGCACGGACAACATCTTGTGGATTGATCTTTTGCGCCAGTTCCTGACCGCTAGATCCCAGAATATTATCCTTTTGTCCCAACCCCAATGTGTAAGCAACACTCTCCTCCAGCTTTGACAGCAAGCGCTCGCTTCCACCGATACTATTGCTGTCATAGCCCTGATAATCGCCGCCTATTTGACTTGGGTTAAATGATCCTGAAACATCCATTTTCTTTTACCCCAATAAAAAAACCTGACCAAACACTTAAATCTTATTAGTCAGGCTCTAATATTCATTCCACTTATATTATCGGGTTAACTGGTGAAAAACTTGCGCTAAAACCGCTTATTTCTTCAATTCACCAAGCATTTTCTTGATCCGCCCAATATAATCGTCCAGCATTTCTTCTTCCGCGTCTTCAAACTTAAAGGGCTTATCCAGACCCTCTTTCTGACGCGTAAATTGCAGCTCGCTGGCTGTCGCACCCTGCGCCACCTGGATATTAACTGAGCGCGCGACCTCGCTGATGCTTTGAGCAAAACTTGGACCTTTGTAATTGATATTTGTCGTCGACTTATTGGCCGATTTGACATTTATCGCCTCATTATTATTTGGCATTACGCCCCAAATATTCATTACGCCATGCCCCCAATTGATCCAGTAGAACCGCCGCTGCCATAGCCTGACCCGCCGCCCCTGCCTGCAGCCACCACATTCATTTCACCAACCTGCTGTAAATATAGGCTCCTGGGATCATTCTGTTCTCGCAGGCGAACCTCATCTAAAACTGACGCAGCAAAGCCGCTGGCAGTCACCTGGGTAGCAGTCTCAGTGCCTGCAGGAGCAACGGCAGCTTGCCCATCATCAACTCACTGTTGTTGCTCAAGCTGGGTACGTATTCGCGTCACCTGCTGGCGCAGGGAAGTCAGTTCCCCGCGAATTTCACCGATCCTCTGTTGGACACCCTGGATCATTTGCTCAAACTGCTCTTCCGTGCCATCCTCAAGCAGGCCGTTCCTGAGCGCATCCTCACACAAATTCCTTCGTTCCTGGAGCTGCCTCAATTGAGTTTCCCCTGCAGACTGACTTATCGCCCCTGAATCAATTTGAGCTTGGATACTGGCTTGCTGTTCAACCAGTGACTCGATCTCCGTCCTGAGCTCGCCTTCCAGGGCTTCAGACCGCTGCTCAATTCGGACACTTCTTAGATTATCTTCTAATTGCTGACGTTGGGCAGTAAGCTGACTCCATTCATTTAATAATGAGTCAATTTGGGTCTCTAGATGATCAAGCAGCTGTTCCGGGGTTGTGATCTGGGTGCCATCTTCCGCTGTAAGATTTAAGTTGCGAATAGCACTGGTAACCTGGGCAGGATCACCGCTTCCAACAGCGGCCTCTACCTGGCTAAGCTGCTGTGACATTTCCTGGACTTCATCCTGAGACTGAGGGGCAGCTTGATTAATATTAGCAGCCAATTGCTGGACTTGGGTAACCAATTCAGAAACCTCTTGCACAAACTGCTGGCTCTCTGGCATTTCAGTTTGCGGGTTGGCTACCTGCTCAACTTGAGCTGCTGGCGGTTCAACCTGACCTTCGGGCTGTTCGCCATCTGCCGGCGGTCCAGATAATGTTTGGATCTGCTGCGCAAGTTCCTGGATCTGAGTCTCTCTCTGAGCAATTAACTGATCCATGTATTCTATTGTTGCGGTGGGCCGATTAGCTTGCTCCTCTGCAACCGGAGGAGTTGCTGGTTCGTTTCTCTCAGCCTGAGCTACTACCACATCAGTCGCGGCAGCCGCTTCTCCAGCATGGGTCTCCACTTCAGGCACCGCGCCTTGGCCATCGGCTGGCGTGGTTCCTGTGGCAGGAGCCTGCTCCTCATTTCCTATCGTCGGATAAAGCCCATTCTCCGGGGGCTTGGGAGCAAGACGGTCAGCAATGAATTGAGCCAAGGTAGTGGTAAGGTTTTGCAGCATTTCTACCATCTGGTACATATTCTGCTCAGCAATGTTTATTGACTGGGTCTGCAAACCGATGGTTCCAGTATGCGCGCGATAAGAAGCTGTGGTCTCTTCTGCCGCGCCCATTTTATCGGCAAAATCCCCTGCCCGACTCTCCGCCGCCTGTTTTCTATCAACCTTTTCAGCTGCCCCTCGCTCATCATAACTTTCGCTTTCCTGACAAGCGTCGTATATTTCCCCCACAATAATATCTGAGACAACCCCTAACATGCCTACGACTCCCCCAACCCAGCTCAAGGTATCTATTTTATCGGGATTTTGTTTTAGGGCCTGCACATTATCTTCGGACAAGACTTGATCATTCGCAATCTTATCATTAGCAACATTAACCTCAGCGCTTAAGTCCGCTTTGGCCAGAGAAATGATCAAAGAGGCCGCGGCTATCAGCCCCTTAATACCGGCTTGCCAGGCTTGGCGGGTAGCCGCGTTCATTTCGTTATTACGGGAAACAACCGTTTCCAAAGCTTCTGTTTCACTATCAACAATTGCGGAAAGAGACTCCTGAATATTGCCCAGGGCCTGATCCATGGCCGAAGAACTGACAATTGACCCCTTACCAGAAAGCTTGGCTTGTATCTCAGAACGAGATTGCTGAATAGAGGTCAGGATCCCCGCTATCCTAAAAGCTTTTTCCATAGCCAGCTGGGTCTCGCTGATCGTGCCCATGTTCAAGCCTATATTGCCTGTGCCAACATTATCAAGACAGGATGAGTCGAGCGCTGAAAGCTCAGCCAGCTGCGCATCTAATACATCAGCCAGCTCCATGGTTTTTGATTGCGTGCGGCTGCTATCACTGCGAACTGAACTCTTATTGTTTTCCTGTGCGTATTTATCAAAGGCGCCATAATCCTCTTTTGCATGGATAAGGCTGTTAGCAATATCAAAGATCGCATTGCTTATCTGCATTAAGGCCGATGTTACGCCAAGGAAAGCAATGTTAACCGTTGAACCTAAAGCTATGCCAACTCCAGCTGCAACAACAGAAATCCCCAGTTTCCACCCGGCCGCGGTTACTTCATCTTCAGCCGCTGCAGCCCGGTTCATAACCTCCACTTTTTCTCCTACTAACTTCTTGACAAAATTAAAGGTTTGATTATTTGTTTCTATTAAGGCGCGGCCCAGATCCTCAACACTCTCAGCTGATTCCACTGACACGCCATAGGCGCTAGCCAGGATCTGTTTAGCAGAGGCTTTTAATTTTTGGTTTGAGGTAAGTAGAGTGATCAAATTATTGATCATCGCCAGTTTTTTCTGCAGCTTACTAACTAATTTTGGATCAATACCAACCCGATCATCACCAGCAGAAATGATCGATTTACTGAAATTCAACATTTCCGAATAAAGCTCGTTCAATTCATGGTCAATATAATCGGCATAATCACCTTTTGCGCTGCGTGTAGTGTCTTTTCTGACAGCTGAGGTGTCCGGGTCAAAAGAAGCTTCGTATGAGGTTTCACCGTTGCCCCAGGCGCCAGCCAAGGCATTTATAATACCGGCAATCGCGTTACCCAGCATCTGACCAATAGTAAAGGCATAGACTGCAACCTGGGCAACCACCTGAGCAGTTGATCCAGCCACGACCCCGCCAACCGCGCCAATTCCGGCACAGAGGCCTGCCGTGACCAAAGAAATAACCAGCGTGGTGGTCGCCCTATCCATGGCCATCTCTTGTTGGCGTTCCCAGTTATGGGCCTGCTTAACTTCGCCCAAATAAGAAGATAATGACTGAAATTGCACATTAGCTTGGTTCAAAATGCCTTCCAGTGCCCCTTTAATCAGCGGAGAATCTGAGCCAGCCCGCAACCCAGTATAGGCCCTAAACAAGGTGCGCTTAGCCGCGGCTCTTTGTTCGATGGATTTTTGGATAGCCCTGATCATATTCTGGATACCGGCAAGCTGGTGGGCTAGCCCTGCCAGACCAGAAAAATTTACCTGAAAATACCCATCATCAATCGTATCCATAAAACCCATGCCAATTTGGGACATAAGCGCATCCTGCTTATCTGCCAAACAGTCAGCTTCTTCCTGGATCTGCTGGTTGGTCATGTGCTGTGACTCATTAAGCTTGTGGTTGGCGCTTTTGCGGCCAGAAGTAAAATCAACCGGCCCGTCCGCATTAGGAAGCGAAGGAACGTATTCATCGTCCACTGAATCAGCCATCTTTTGGGAACCATATTGAGCAACTGCTGAACCAGCAGCAAGAAGAGCAGCCACCCCGCCCAGAATTACTGCACCCCAACCACCTAAACAAGTCCCGATAATACCAACGATCACGGCTATGATCATGCCAACTCCAGCTAATATCCTTAAGCCCAGTGAATCATCAAATTTCTCAATTTGTTTATCAACATGCGTGATCTGGTTCCTGATGCTCTGCTGCTGCAGGGTAGTTGAGGCAAGCTTATCAAACAGCATCAGCGTATGAGTTGCTGCCTGTTCGACCGCGGTCTCAGCGATCTTCATTTTGGTTGAACCAGCGTCTTGTTCGTTAAAAGTTTCCCAGATAACCTTCTGGGCTTCCTCGGCTTCTGCTGCCTGGCCAACTACCATGCGGTTAAAGTTCAACAAGCCCGTAAGCTGGTCCCTCAAACCAACAATCCAGCCTTTAGAGGCATTTAAGTCAATATAGCCATTATCATTGTATTTGATGAAATCATCAGCATTCACCAAGTCACTAAAGATATCTTCGCCATTGTTATCAACAGCATCATTGAGTCCCTCAAACCCCATGCCTGGCCGCAGGGAATTCAGATTATGGTCCAGCGCCCTCTTATAATCCTCATTAAGATCCTTCATGTCGTCCAGCTGCCCCTTTTCAGTTGATCCTGAGCTGAAATAGTTTCCCACAGATTCCCAGAAACCATCCAGATCTTCTTCTATTTTTTTCTGCATGTCCGCGTAGATTTTATCATTCATGGCCTGAACCTTCTGCAGTAAGATGACCTGGGCCTTATTAAAAAACTTCATGAACTTCTCGTTGGACTTGGCAATACCCTCGGTCACAGAAGTTCTGTTTATTTGGCGGGGATCAGGCGGCAAGTCGGAGAAGGATTCAAAGAGCCTTCTGTTAGCTTCGCGGCGACTATCAACGCTCAAGGCGATCATCAGTGAGAAATTCATTAAACCCTGCAGGCGGCGATAATACATTTCCCACAATTCTTCATTGATATAATAGAAATCCCCATCTTTTGAATAGAGGTCGCTGTCATCAGAAACGTCATCCAAGAGACCATCGTAAGCGTCGTCTATGTCGTCCAGGGTATCAAGATAATTTGAGGGGTCATTTGTAGAGCCGCCGCCAGAACCCGGAGGAGGCGGAGGTGGTGGAGATGGCGGATTGCTCCCAGGTGGAGTAACATCTGCGCAGTCCCCGTCCACATCAGAACCCCCATCACCAGGGCTTGAGGTATCAAAATAACCGGGAATATTGCTATCGCAAATATCATCTCTTTCAATGATACTTTCGATATTTTGGATAATGCTGGCTGGTATAGTCATTCTATATTATTTATCGTAATAAACAGCCAAAAACTTGCATTCAAAATTGGAAGTGGGAAGAAGGGTTTAGAAGGGATCAGAGGGCTGAAAAATGGTCTACTATTTTCTCTTTTTCTGGACCTTTTTGAGCTCTTCGTGGATAGCGGATTCTATGTTTTTTTTCTCCTGCAAAAGCTCGTCTTTGATAGCGTCGATCTTTTTATCGAGGATCTTAACATCTTGCTGAGCGGTTTTCTTTTTGCGGTAGGCTATGATTAGCTGCCAGATGTTAAACAACAATATAATTGCGCCAACAGCGATCAGAATTAAAAGGATCCAGTTCAACTCAAACATGTAGGTTATTCTACCCCAGATGACACTTCAGTATCAACAACATTCACGGTCCCGCCTTCAGTTGAGCCTGGTATCCGATGATAATTATCGATCTCATTAGTCTGAACATTGCATCGGCCAAGGGCATAACCGAAACCGCCAATTATCGACTGGTTGGGCCCATCATCCCTACCGCCCCCGCAATGCATAACAGACCTACCTGAAAGAGAAGTTCCTATTTCAGAACCCAACTCCTGGGTTGATTCCGCCTGTTGGTTGACAGTTCTTTTTTGAGCTGACTGTCTTGCAGCTCCTGATAAACCGCTTTGATCAAAATTAATATTGCTCGCCATTAAAATAACCTCCTAATTATGCGTACTGCGCATTCGGAATATTTGGTCTTGGTCCTGGTGGTGGCACAGTGATAGGCGTCGGCTCAGGTAATGATTCAGGCGCTGGCGCAGCGTTTACAACGTCTGGAACAGCCCCGCCGCCACCCGGTGTTGCCGAAGGCGTTGGGGCGGGAAGATCATACTGCGCGTAATTCATTATAAAATCATGATCGATCTCGCCTTCTTGCGGCACTGTATTCTCCCGTCTTAAGATGAAATCTGTAAAAATTCCATTGACAAAAGCATTGATAACTTGCGGATTATTCCAATCAATATCATTATCAATATCAATCTCACTAGTACGACAATGCGCTTCAAATCTTGACATATAAGCGTAGAAGAGCAGTTCTTTTAATTGATTTGCGTCTTCTGCATCTTCCCCATCAAAAACATCCGCCAAGCTTTCCGCCTCATCAATGTTGCCTAATATCCGTCGCACAGTTCTTTCTCTTTCATCCCTGACCTCTGGGTCCTGACCAGCAGATTCAATCCAGGCATTACCAGCTGCTTGCATGTTATTACGAAAATCGCTAAGGCCAGCAGGACTACTATCAGTTAATAATAGATGATCCAAAACAAGAACAAATCTTGAATCAGGAGCTGAGGTCAGACTTGAGCCATCAATAAAATAAATCTGTCGATTTTGCAGGAAAGTCGCAAAAGAATCCTGGCCCTCTTGTGCCCCGCGGGTAAGAAAGTATCGACTGGCAATTTGCAAACGCCCTAAAAACTGTTCAGGGGTCAGTTCATCATGACCATTCAAATTGCCATCTTGATTGCCAAAGATCGCGTCTAACGGCGCATCCTCAACATCATCCACATCCATGCTCAGCAATCTTGCCAGCCCGCTTCTAAATGCTGAACTATTAACGTCGATCTTCCCATCCTCTCCTATCACACTTTCCCGCCATTCCATGTAGTCTCCCTCGTTGGGATGCGCATTTCTAGGCGCAATTTGGCATAAAAGATCATACTCTTGTTGAGCAGGGGTGCGTGGAGTAGCTGGTGGATCTTGGGCTGGGGGGGTCACTCCTGGCGCAGCGCCATTGCCCACCTGCGGTGATATGACAACTCCATCCTCTCCTAAATCAGGTGTTGCAGGCTGTTCCTCAGAACCAGTGGGGACCGGAAACCTAGGAGTTACTGGGATATGCGATAATAGTGGACCTAATCCAAAAACCATTATTTCTCCCCTTTGATCATATTATCGTAATAACTGCAATAAAACTTGCATCATTAAACGAAAAATTATATTGCCTGTTTGATAACTGAACCAACGTCCAGCTTTTGGTTTGGTTTATTCTGCCCATCGTTGATCTTGATGTTCAAGTTTTCATTCCCCATTCTGATCGATTCCTTGATCGCCGTCATAATTGAATTAACATCAATGTCAACCTTGGCTGGATCAACTTTTGATACTTGCGCATTCATGGTTAATACCTCCTGCTATGTATCTATCGTATCAACCAGGGAAATTCTTGCATGAAGATTAAAATAATCTTAAAACTTCGGCTTTTAGTTCCTGGGGGGAAGAAAACAAGGCAGGTTTACCAATTGACAGAGAGATCCCTTCTCCACCAAGAAAAAACTTCCTCATGGGAAGGATCTTGGCGGTTCCCTTAATCGCAATAGGCAGGATCGGGATATTCTGAGATCTTGACAGTTCCACAATTCTGGGATTAAACCAGAAACCATCAGCCTCTTTACCAACTTCGCTGTACATCAAGATCTTCTCTTTTTTCTTCAAGGCTATATATAATGAAAAGGCGTCTTTGGCAGTCTTTAACCCTTTTAAGCCAACACCAATATAGCCCGCTCGATTATAAATAGACCTGATAAAGGGCAACTTAAAGCCCACATGGTAGACCGTAAACCTGAAGGGAAACGGCAGCTTGGCTACCAGCACGGTTGAGTCAATAAAACTTGAATGGTTGGCCGCGATGATCAATGGCTTTTCAGGATCGATCAGCTTAAGATTCTCACGGCCCTTTATCTTGACCTTTATCCCAGTAAGAATAAGCAGTACCCTGTTGAAAAAACTGATGCCATTTTGATAAAAAGTCGCTTTATCCTTAATAAAAAACGTAAAAAACTGCCAGGGGAAGACAAAATAAAGCAACAGTATCGGCCAAAAGATGATGGTGCGCCAAAGCTTGATCATTTTGAAGCATTATAGCAAAAAAAAGAGGGGCGCGCCATCTGCAAGGAACGCCCCCCAATATATTAAATTACAAACTTAGGAATTATTCGGATATTAGATTTGCCTGGCGCAGGTCTTCGGCTGAGTCGATAGCCAGGGAAACACCCACATAATGAACTGGGGTTTCCTTGCCTAAATAACCGTAGTCAATGCCAAAGCCTTGCAAATTAATGCCAATACCAGCTGTATTGTATTCACCGTCACGGCCAACTCTTAAGGCCAGCTCCGGGATCAACCACAACTCACAACCAGCTCCGCCATTTTCCAGACTAATGACCACTGCGTCATTTAACAATTTACTGGAAACACCCGCAAACAGGCCAAAGCCTGAGCCTTCGCTGGCGGTATCACCAGCCATGAGGTTTCTCATGCCAAAACCAAAAGCAAATTTATCACCGGGTTTAAGCACTGCTGCCAGGTCAATTGTCAGGCCTGAATTCTGATCAGAGGTCAGACCTTTAGCATTAGCCACTCTTGAGCTGGCGAATTTCACATTAGTGCCCACAGACATCCGGCCCATGGATTCGGGCACGACCATAAAGTCATTAAGCTCGCGCGCAAAAGACAGCACCAAGGTTTGGCTTAAGGAGCGGACCGCGACATCTCCCTCATCAGCCAGGGCTGCAGAATCAGTCAGGTCTGTTATCTGGGAAGAAGAACTGATGTAGCCCACACCAAAACTGCCATAGGCGGTTTGTTGGACCCCACCCAAAATAGTATATTCATTATCATTGGACAACTTACTGGA
This sequence comes from Candidatus Margulisiibacteriota bacterium, assembly GCA_018814265.1. GTDB lineage: Bacteria > Margulisbacteria > WOR-1 > O2-12-FULL-45-9 > O2-12-FULL-45-9 > JAHIZU01. Next base: position 9,771 of record JAHIZU010000265.1, read on the forward strand.
AAATGAGGCAACCTCGCCGCGCACATAGCCAATACCAGCGGGATTAAGGAATATGGCGTTGGCATCATCTGCCAAGCCTGCGAAAGCGCCACCCAAAGCAATTGGTCTGGCCCCGATGTTTTCTTGAGCAAAACATACAGATGTGACGATTAATAATGCAGATAGCAGAATAACAAACCTTTTCATTATATATTACTCCTCCCTTTGATTTACAATCGTCTTACACTTCTATTATCGGGTTTGGAGGATCAAAACTTGCGTGGTTTTTGGAAATGATTAAACGATGGAATTCGGCTGGAGGAGCGTACGGGCAGGTATTTTTGAGCCTCGGCGAACAAGACACCGGTTAGACATGACGGTCCCTTCAGTGACCTGTGCCCCTGCTTCCAGATGACACCAGCTGCCAATAACTGAGCAATTGATCTGGCATTCTTTGCCAACCGTGGCATCAGACCAAATAACCGAGCCGGTAATAACCGCTCCGTCATGGATCACGCACTTATTGCCAATAACAGAATCTTTGATATAAACATTGCTTCCGATCCTGCAGCGGTCGCCGATGACCACAGAACCCTCAAAACGCGCTGAACGGGCAATCGATTCCCGCGCGCCTATCCAGGTGGAGCGCGAGGTTTTCTTGCCAGGAACCCGGATCTGGACCGCGCCTTTCATTGCATCGTAACTTGATTCAATATACTTTTCTAAGCAACCCACATCGCTCCAATACTCCACCATGGGATAGCCAAAAATAGGCGCTTTTTCAGCCACTAACTGAGGAAAAAGCTGCTTGCCAAAATCAAAAAAGCCTTCTGGTATCAGCTTCAGGATCTCCGGCTCGATCACATAAACACCAGCATTGACCAGATTACTCTTGGCTTCAGCCGGCTTTGGTTTTTCCTGAAAGCCAATAATCCTGTTTTGCTCATCCTGGATAACCACGCCAAATCCCGTGACATCAGCTACCTCAGCCAGCGCGATCGTAAACAAAGATTTCCTTTTCTTGTGAAAACTGACGATCCGCTTAAGATTAATATCTGTCAGGGCGTCTGAGGAGAGGACCAGAAAAGTCTCATTAATATCAGCAATATCAACGGCCATCCGCCTGACCCCGCCAGCCGTGCCCAGGAGTTTTTCCTCATAAGAATAGGAAAGATTAACACCCAACCAATTGCCATCGCCAAAATAGTTTTCGATCTGCTCAGGATGATAATGGATATTAGCTATAATATCCTTAAAGCCATGCTTCATTAATAGCTCAATATTGTGCTGCATGGTCGGGATATTAACAATTGGCACCATGGGTTTTGGCACCGCTATGGTCAGCGGCTCCAATCTTGTGCCATAACCAGCAGCCATAATTAAGGCTTTCATCTTTCTATCTTCCTGATCCTTCTTAAATGACGTTCATCTCCGGAAAATTCTGTCTTTAGCCAGACAGCCACGATCTTGGTTGCCTGAGCCTTAGACAACCTGCGTCCTGCTAAACAAAGCACATTTGCATCACCATGCTCGCGGCTTTGCTTGGCCGTATAGGTATCATGCACTAAAACCGCCCTGATGCCCTTAACCTTATTGGCCGTGATACACACACCAACCCCTGACCCGCAGATCAATATGCCTCTGTCATATTCGCCTCTAGCCACGGCCTCGGCAACTGGATAGGCATAATCAGGATAATCAACTGATTCTTCTGAATAAGTGCCAAAATCCTTAAATTCGAATTTCTTTCTCTTTAAATAGGCAGTGATAATTTCTTTTAACTTATATCCACCGTGGTCAGCACCGATCGCAATTTTCATCTCATCGCCCTCCTCATCTCAATAACAGCCTGTCTCATGCCAACAACAACTGATCTGGCAATGATCGAAAAACCAATATTAAGCTCTTCGATCCCCGGGATCCGGCAAATTTCCTTCACATTATGATAATCAAGCCCGTGTCCCGCGTTAATCCGCAAACCGATCCAACGTGCCTGCTGGGCAGCGATCCCGACCTTTTCCAGCTCTCTTTTTACAGTTAATTTGCGGCCTTTAATATAAGACGACCGGGCGTATTTGCCAGTATGCAGTTCAATAAAATCAGTCATCAAAACAGCGGACTCCTCAACTTGTTCATGCTGAGAATCAATAAAAAGGCTGACTTGGATACCCCTATCCTGCAGCTTTTTTATGATCGGCTTTAGTTTGCGGCGATGCTTAACCACATCCAAGCCGCCCTCAGTTGTTATCTCCTGTCTTTTTTCCGGGACAAGAGTTACCATGTCCGGCTTGATCTTTAAGGCAATCCCCAGCATTTCAGTGGTGGCGGCCATCTCAAGGTCTAAGCGTGTTTTCAAGCGTCTCAGGGCAATTACATCTTTGTCAAGAATATGCCGCCGATCTTCACGTAAGTGACAAACAACGCCGTCAGCTCCTCCAGCAATGGCTTCCCTGGCCAGCTCAACAGGATCTGGAAATGATTCCAAACGAGCCTGTCTTAGAGTCGCAATATGGTCAATATTTACGCCCAGTCTGGTCATACTTCTTTATGCACCAAACAAACTGCGTAAGCAGAAATGCCCTTTTTGGTCCCGGTAAAGCCTAACCCTTCCTCTGTTTTGGCCTTAACATTTACCAGATCAGCTTTAATGCCCAGTGTCTCGGCCATATTGTGCTTCATTTTATCAACATACGGAGCAAAGCGTGGTTCTTCGGCCACAACTGTGGAGTCAATATTGTTTATGGCATAGCCACGCTTGCGCAGCAACTCAGCCACAAATTTGAGCAGTTTTAAACTGGAGATGCCATTATATCTTTCGTCACCAGGAGGGAAATGCCGGCCAATATCACCCTCGCCCATGGCACCCAGAATAGCATCTATAACCGCGTGGACCAGAACATCACCATCAGACCAGCCAAGCACCCCTTTGGCATGAGGAATTTCCAGACCACCAATAATCAATTTTCGGCCTTTAACTAATTTGTGGACATCATAACCAAATCCGATCTGCATTTAAGCCTCCTGTCAGGACAATATTATACCTAATATCCTTTAAGAAAGTAATAGACCAAAGTCACGTATTCCCACATGACAAATTGGGTATCTTCATGTCTGGTCCACCAGCGCGGCAGCTTGAACTCAGTTTCCTGCGCTGGCCAAGAAATGACCTTAATTCCCTCTTTGTTAAAAACCTTGCGAAAAACCCGCTTGGACCGCCGGCTGTGCGGCGGAGAAGTAACCAGGATCACGGATTTATGGCCCAGCTGTTGGACCAGCGGCAGCGAAAAAAGCGCGTTGTCAATCGTTGACCGTGATTTGTCTTCTATAATAAGCGCTGTTTCCGGCACTCTCAGAGCCCTGGCTTGATGCTTCATCCAGGAGGCGGCAGTCAATTGCCAGGCTAAAGGGCCGCCGCTTAATAACAATTTTTTAGCGTAACCAGCGCGGTAAAGCTGAACAGCTTCATTTACCCGCTCGCCGTTATTATCACCGCTCAAAACAATGATCGTTTCTGCTGGTTCAAGCTTATCACGCACGATCAAAAATCGCGCTGCCCCTTCCAGGACATAAGGATAAGCAAGGTAGCTGCCGATTATAGCTGCAAGAACTAGAATAAGAACGTATAATTTTTGTCTCATTATCAGCGCGGCGTCCGCAAGAGTGAGCGTAAAATAAATTTCGGGTTCTTGATCATGCCCA
>JAHIZU010000266.1 GCA_018814265.1 Candidatus Margulisiibacteriota bacterium
CCTTTATAACTCCGCTTATCTGTGCGCTCCAATTGGTCCCGCCGTTGGTCGTCTTTAGTATCACCCCGCCGGACCCAACAGACCAGCCCTCAGTAGAGCTGATGAATTGAACATCATTTAAGTAATTTAAAGTTCCGCTGGTTTGAACTTCCCAAGTGGTTCCTCCATCGGTCGTCTTAATAGTTACCCCGTCATTGCCCACTGCCCAGCCAACATTGGAATCCACAAAATCCACGCCGAACAAATAAACGTAAACCCCGCTGGTTTGAGAAGTCCAGGAACCGCCCGCAGCTGTCGTGGTCGTGGTTGAAGTGGTCGTGGTGGTAGTTATTTGATAAGGATCACAGCCTTCGGTTAATAAAACAACAGAGGCCAACAACCCTAGAAGCAAAAATATTGCCAAGATCTTTCTCATGATCATTGCACCGTCCTTTAACATATTTTATCACTCAAAAATGCTAATCACAATCATTAATGAAGAAAAATCAGCTTTGTGATATAATAGATATGAAATGTCCATCCAGGAGAACTGCCGGATCCTTGACCATCAAGAGGTTGCTCCCCAACACTTCAAACTCGTTGTTGCTTCAAAATACATCTCGTCCCACGCTCAACCCGGCCAATTCGTCAATGTTAGATGCAGCACAGGCTACGATCCCCTGCTGCGGCGGGCCTTTTCGATCCATCGAACAGCTAAAGAACACGAAAGATTTGAGCTTCTTTACCAGGTCGTTGGCAAAGGCACAAGATCATTGTCCCAGTATTGTGTGGGCGCTGAGCTGGACATCCTGGGCCCGCTGGGCCAGGGCTTTGCCCTGGAAAAGAAAGATATCGCCATCCTGGTTGGCGGCGGCATGGGAGTCGCGCCCCTGCTTGCCCTGGCAGAAACCTTAAAGCAGACCACAAAAGCAATTTATGTCTTGATCGGAGCTAAGGACAAAGCCCGCGTCCTGGCGGAAAAAGAATTCAACGCCATAACCGACCAGGTCCTGGTCTCAACCGATAACGGCAGCTACGGCAAAAAAGGTTTTATTTCAGACATCCTACTAAATGTAATAGAGAATACCCTTGACCCTAGCTACTTGCCCCTTGCCACTATTTACGCCTGCGGCCCCAACCCAATGCTTAAAGCTATTGCTGATATTGCTTTTCAGAAAAAGATCCCCTGCCAGGTCTCCATGGAACAATGCATGGCTTGCGGCATCGGCACTTGTCTGGGATGTGTTGTCAAAACCAGAACCGGTTATCAAAAGGTCTGTGATGATGGACCGGTTTTCAAGAGCGAGGAAATAGTATGGCAGGATTAGATATCGAACTGGCGGGAATAAAGATGAAGAACCCGGTCATGGTGGCTTCAGGCACCTTTGGCTACGGCGAAGAAGCTTCAAAGTTCGTTGACCTTGATAAACTCGGAGCGATCGTTACAAAAACTATCACTTTGCAAGCCAGAGAAGGCAATCCCCCGCCCCGTATTGTTGAAACATCTTCCGGCATGCTCAATTCAATTGGCCTGCAGAATAAAGGCGTAAAAGATTTTATTGAGAACAGGATCCCTTTCCTGTCCAAGTTCAAAACACCCTTGATCGCTAACATTGCCGGTGATTCAGCCAAAGACTACGCGGAGCTGGCAAAGATCTTGAACAAAGAACCGTTAATCAAAGGCCTGGAAATCAATATCTCCTGCCCCAATGTAACTAAGGGCGGCATGTTCTTCTGCTTTGATCCCAACGCCACGGAAGAATTAGTAAGAACTATCCGCAAAGCCACCAGCCTGCCGCTGATTGTTAAACTTTCACCAAACGTAACCGATATCAGCCTGATCGCCAAGAAAGCAGAAGACGCTGGCGCGGACGCTGTTTCTCTGATCAACACCCTGATGGGCATGGCCATAGATATCGAGACAAGGAAATCGAAACTCGGCACCCCGACCGGAGGACTTTCTGGCCCGGCTATCAAGCCCATTGCCGTCCGCATGGTCTGGCAGGTGGCTCAAGTTGTTAAGATACCGATCATTGGTGTCGGTGGGATCATGACTGGCGAAGACGCGATCGAGTTCTTCCTGGCAGGAGCTTCAGCTGTCCAGGTCGGCACTGCAAACTTTGTAGATACCCAGGCGCCGATAAGGATAGTTGGGGAGATCAAAGATTATTTAGGTGAAAACAATATTAATAATTATAAGGAATTGATTGGCAATATTGAAATGTAGGGACAGGGTTTATCCCTGTCCGGATCCATTGAAGTTCGGAACGGACAACCATAAAGGTTGTCCCTACATTAATATTTCCTTCAACCTCAACGCGTTCTTAACCGCATAACCATTCGCATCGTTATTAAAATAGACATAAACACTCAATTTCTTCTTCAGAAACCCTTTGACCTGCTTTGCCAAGGCTTTCAATTCAGACTCTGAATAATTACTGCCATAAAGCGCTGTGCCCCCATGCATCCGGATATAAACGATCGGACCGGTCACAATATCCGGACACTCCACCCCCGGCATGCTGTAGATACAAAAGTTCAAATTGTTTTTCTTTAAGATCGCATAAATCCCGTCATTAAACCAGCTTTTATCACGAAACTCGAAAACATTTACCGTTTTCTTGGGCAAACATTGGGCAAAATCTTTCAGTCTTTCCGGATTAACATTCCAGCGCGGCGGCAGTTGAAACAAAATTGGACCCAGATTCTGCTTCAACAGCTTGGCGCGGCCCATAAAAAGCTTTACCGGATCTTTGGCATTCTTTAATTTCTTAATATGGGTAATAAAACGGTTGCTTTTGACAGCAAAAATAAACTTTTTGGGCACACTTTTATGCCAGTTCTTGAAGGTTTGCTCTTTGGGAAGATGGTAAAAGGTGTTATTAAGCTCAACAGTGTCAAAATATTTCTGATAATAATTTAGCCACTGGTTTTTAGGCAGATCCTCCGGGTAGAAAACGCCACCACCCCAGTGATCATACATCCAGCCGGAGGTGCCGATATAGACTTTTGGCTTCACTTCTTCTCTTTGAACAAAGTTACCTGCTCTTCAAGCCGGGCTGCGGCAGCTTTGACAAAGCTAGCAAAGATCGGGTGTGGCCGTGTGGGCCGGGATTTAAATTCCGGATGATACTGAGTGGCTAAAAACCAGGGGTGGTCCGGCAGCTCTATCACTTCCACCAGGTTCAGCTCAGGATAAATCCCTGAAAAGACCATGCCTGCGTCACCGATTTGTTTCCGAAAATCGTTATTAAACTCATAGCGATGGCGATGCCGCTCCTCAACTTTTTCTTTATTGTAGATCTTGGCCAGCCTCGTATTCTTCTTGATCTTGCAGGGATATGCCCCCAGCCTCATAGTGCCGCCCTTCTCCGTTACACCCTCCTGCTCGGCTAAAAGATCGATCACCGGATATTTGGTCGCGGGATCAAACTCCGATGAGTGGGCGCCCTTAAGCTTGCAGACATTGCGGGCGAACTCGATCACCGCGCACTGCATGCCCAGACACAAGCCCAAAAAAGGGATATCATTTTCACGCGCATGCCTGATCGCTTTGATCTTGCCCTCGATCCCCCGCGCGCCAAAACCCCCCGGCACCACCACCCCATGCACGTCACGGAAGATCGGTTCAATATCTTCCTCTGCTTCAAGCTTATCAGCATTGACCCATTTCAGCTCGATGGCGCAGCGGTTAGCCACTCCCCCGTGCTTTAATGATTCCACAATGCTTATATAGGAATCTTCCAATTCCGTATATTTACCAACAATAGCGATATTAACCGTCTTCTCAGGATTTTTTGTATCTTCTATCAGCTTAGTCCACTCGCTCAGATCACATTTCTTGATCGGCAGGTCCAGATATTTTACAACAATATCATCCAGCTGCTCACGTTCCAGGGCCAGCGGGACTTCATAAAGCATGGGAACATCAGCTAACCCGATCACTGCTTCCTCAGCCACATCGCAGAAAAGGGTGATCTTGTCCTTTAACTCCTTACGGATCGGCTTGTGCGACCGGCAGATAATAATGTCCGGATGAATCCCAATTTCCCGCAGTTTCATAACGCTGTGCTGGGTTGGCTTTGTTTTCATTTC
>JAHIZU010000267.1 GCA_018814265.1 Candidatus Margulisiibacteriota bacterium
AAATATTTTTTCCGCAGTTAATCCGTAAATCTCAAACAACTCAGCCCTTGTCCCTTGTTCAATAAACTTTGAAGGCAAACCGATCCGCTTAACCGGAACACTTATTCCTTCTTCAGTTAACAATTCTAAAACAGCCGAACCAAATCCGCCTTCTAAAACACCTTCTTCAACAGTAACAACTTTGCCAGCAGATTTAGCTTCCGTAAGGATCAGCTCCTTATCAAGTGGTTTGACAAACCTGGCATTAATAACCTTGGCCGCAATGCCTTCTTTTTCTAAAAGTTTCGCAGCTTCAACAGCCATATAAACCATTGATCCTATAGCAATTAATAGAATCCTACGCTCTACGTTCTGCGTTCTACTATCTACGCTCTTAAATACAACTTCCCCCTTGCCGATCTCCAATTGCTTAAATTCAGATTCCAGTTCAACTCCCGGTCCACTGCCCCTGGGATACCTCAAAGAGATCGGCCCCTGATGCATTGTGGCTGTGTATAACATATGTTGGAATTCATTTTCATCCTTGGGCGCCATGACAGTCATATTCGGGATTAACCGCAAATAAGCCAGATCAAAAAGCCCGTGATGGGTTGGCCCGTCTTCTCCCACCAGCCCTGCTCTGTCCAAACAAAAGACAACAGGCAGATTCTGTAAACAAACATCATGAATTATCTGATCATAAGCGCGTTGTAGAAAACTGGAATAAATTGCCGCAACCGGACGGTAGCCGGAGATGGCCAGACCGGCAGCAAAGGTGATCGCATGCTCTTCAGCTATTCCCACATCAAAAAATCGCTTGGGAAACTTCCTGGCAAAATCTTCCAGGCCAGTGCCATCGATCATCGCCGCGGTGACCCCAATAATTCGCGGCTCTCTCTCTCCAAGTTTTGCCAGCGTTTGGCCAAATACTTTGGTATAGGTTAATTTTGACTGGCCATTGACCGGTTCTCCTGTCTTAATATTAAACGGCCCGGTGCCGTGAAAACGGCTGGGATCTTTTTCCGCTGGCGGATAGCCCTTGCCTTTTTTAGTGATCACGTGGACCAGCACCGGCCCCTCAACATCTCTGGCATGGTGCAGGATACTCATGATCAAAGGAATATTATGGCCATCGATCGGCCCAAAATATTTAAAGCCTAACTCCTCAAAGATCACATCAACCTTAAAACTGACCACCAGATGCTTGGTGCGGTCTTTGAGTTTCTTGGCAGCTTGGAACAGCGGGGTCCCGAACCGAGGGATTTTTTTAGCGATCCTCTCAACCCGATTTCTTAGGTCAACATACAGGTCCGACGCCGCTACTCGGGTCAAGTAATTAGAATACGCCCCGACATTTTTGGAGATCGACATTTCGTTGTCATTAAGGATCACGATCATATTGCTCTTCATGCCGTCAACATTATTAACTCCTTCAAAAGCCAGCCCGCCCGAAAGTGAGCCGTCCCCGATCACTGCAATGATCGAGTTGTTCTCCCCTTTAAGATCGCGGACCTTAACCATGCCCAAGGCTGCGGAAATTGAGGTTGAAGCGTGACCAACGGCAAAAGCGTCGTGAGGGCTCTCGGTGGGTTTAGGAAAACCAGAAATCCCTCCAAGCTGCCGGATGGTCGCAAATCGCTCAAGACGCCCTGTCAGGATCTTATGCGCGTAGGCCTGATGGCCAACATCCCAGATGATCTTATCTTTGGGGCTTTCAAAAGAGGCGTGAAGAGCTACTGCCAGCTCAACGGCGCCCAAGCTTGGCGCGACATGACCGCCGGTTTTTGAGGTAACTTCAATGATCTTTTCTCTGACCTCAGCCGCGATCTGCTCCAGCTGTTTACCGGAAAGTTCGCGCAAGGTTTCAGGGAGTTTTATTTTATCTAATAAACTGGACATAATATGTTAAGAAGGTCACGATAACAGCCAGGATGGCCCCGGCCATTACCTCGATCGGATCATGGCCTAATATCTCTTTTAGTTTTTCAACCCTGACCTTGCCGGTGGAATAAATATCATCAACAATTTTATTTAAGATCTCCGCCTGTTTACCTGCGGCCCTTCTTACTCCGGTGGCATCATACATCACGATCAAGGCAAAGACCATGCAAGCGGTAAACAGGGCCGTATTCCAGCCAACTGTCAAACCAACGCTCAACGTCAAGGCGGTTACTGACGCCGAGTGGGCTGAAGGCATGCCGCCAGCTTCAAAAAAATGCCAGAGATTCCAATTCCCCTCTTGAAAACGGTATATAATAACTTTAATTGACTGCGCCAAAAACCAGGCCACGGCCACAGCCAGCAATGTAAAGTTAGCCAACAAACCAGTAACAACTTCCTGTATCATCTTTTTCCCCCTTTTAGGATCCCTTGAGCCATTTGCAGATCAGACGGAGTGGTGATCTTAATGTTCTGATAAGAACCCAGCACCATTTTAACCGGGATACCGAGTTTTTCAACCAGCATCGCGTCATCCGTAACCTGCGCCTGTGCCTGCGCCTCATAAGCCTTCAAAATAATATCCTTCTTAAAAACCTGCGGCGTCTGCGCCGCCCAAAGTTCGTTACGATCCTGGCTACTAACTACTTGGCTACTTGCTACTTTCTTAATTGTATCCTTAACCGGCACTCCCACCACCACTGCGCCGACTTCTAAAGCCTCGTCTACTGACTGCTCAATTATCTCAGGGCTAATAAAAGGCCGCGCCCCGTCATGGATCGCCACAATTTCCGTGTCCGCTGGCAAAGCCCGCAAACCATTATAAACAGAATCCTGCCTCTCTTTTCCCCCGGCCACAACCTGTTTTAGCTTTTTGTATTTAAATTTTTTGACTCGCTCAACATCTTCCTGATTAACAACTACAATGATCTCATCAATTATTTTTGTCTGCTCAAACACAGCAATTGTTCTCGCCAGGATAGGTTTGCCTTCTATCTCCAGGAACTGTTTGGGCTGTCCCATTCTTCTGCCGTATCCGGCAGCAGTAATGATCGCTACTGTTTTCATTTCTTTGCTTTTGTCAGTACTCGGCAACCCTGGCGGGTCACCAGCACCATGTCTTCGATCCTCACCCCACCCCATCCTTTTATATAGATACCTGGTTCAATGGTAATAACCATTCCTCTCCTGAGCCTGTTCCTGTTCCTCTTCGAGATCTTTGGAGCTTCGTGTACCTTCCTGCCGATCCCATGGCCAGTGCTGTGAACAAAATTCTTGCCAAAGCCATTCTTGGCAACGTGGTCTCTGGCTGCCTGGTCAACCTCAGCACAAACCGCTCCGGCTTTAACAGCCTTAATTGCCTTTTGTTGGGCTTGTAAGACGATTCTGTAGATCTTCTTCTGCTTACGGGTAGGTTTGCCAACAATCCTGGTCCTGCTAATATCTGACCGGTAACCATTATACAATGCGCCAAAATCGATAACAACCAGCTCACCCTTTTTGATCCGCTTATTGGTCGCAAAGCCATGGGGTTTAGCCGCTCGTCTACCTGAGGCAACAATGATGCGGAAAGCAGGTTGTGCTCCCAGCGCCTTCAGCTTCAGCTTAATTCGTTGGGAAACTTCTTGCTCAGTCTCTCCCTCCCCAACAACCAAACCACTCAAAACCCGATCAACCATCTGGCAAGCCTTTGCTTGAGCTCTCTTCACTTTTTCAACAATTCAATCGCAGCTCTTAGCCCAAGCAGGTAACTATTCGCACCAAATCCGGCAATTTGCCCAGCCACGACAGGCGCGATCACAGACTTTTGGCGGAATTCTTCGCGCGCGTATATATTGGAAAGATGGACCTCAACTGTTGGTATCTTGACCGCGGCAATTGCATCCCGGATAGCCACACTATAATGGGTATACCCCCCGGGATTAATGACAATAGCGCCAATTTTACCCTTGGCAGCCTGAATTGTATTTACAATTTCGCCTTCAACATTGCTCTGATAAGTTTCTAAGTCAACTTTCAATTCTTTGGCCAGGGCCACTAATTTATTATTGATATCCTCCAGCGAAACTTTGCCATAAACATTTTCTTCACGGCTGCCTAATAAATTTAAATTAGGGCCATGGACAACTAATATTTTATTTACCATGAACTCCTCCCTATATTGATTAGGAAGCCTGAGACTAAACGTCTCGGCTTCCATATTCTATTAGAATTCAGGAAACCGCGAAGCACCTCGACTTCGCTCGGTGCTGCCCTGAGCTTGCCGAAGGGTTCATTCGCAGGTTTCCTGTGCATTTGCCTTGATTTTATCACACCAACTATCCCTTATCAAGATTACTAAATAATGCTATAATCTCTTCGGTATATGACAAAAAGAAAAAGGTTCCCCCTGGGAAAACTTATTTTAATTTTATTCTTCATCCTGCTGGCTGGCGGCGCCGGCCTTTTTCTTCAGATCTTAAAGCAGCTGCCGGATGTTGAATCTATTAATTCTTACATCGCCAGCGAAACAACGCTGATCTTTTCTGCCGACGGCAAGGTCCTGGCCAGGCTGCACCGCGAGGAAAACCGCCAGGTCATTCCCCTATCTCAAATATCAATCCACTTTCAAAACGCGGTCATTTCCACTGAAGACCCCAGATTTTACCATCACCACGGGCTTGATTTTATGGGCATCATCCGGGCCGGCATTAAAAACGTCATGTACGGCCGGATCGTGGAAGGCGGCAGCACCATCACTCAGCAGCTGGCCAGAAATCTTTTCTTGACCCGTAGAAAAACCGTGATGCGCAAGCTGGCCGAGGCTGTCCTGGCCATGCAGATAGAAAGACGATTCACTAAAGAAGAGATCTTGGAACTTTACCTTAACCAGGTTTATTTGGGACATAATGCCTACGGCATTGAGTCCGCGGCTAATCTTTATTTTGGCAAACCGGCGGCCGAACTAGATCTGGCTGAAGCTGCCATTTTAGCTGGCCTGATCAGAGGTCCGGAGCTTTATTCACCCTACCGCAATTTTAAG
>JAHIZU010000037.1 GCA_018814265.1 Candidatus Margulisiibacteriota bacterium
CTTGACGGCGACCTCGTCGTCTTTAGCTATGATCTTGTCAAAACCCGCCTTATCGAGCAGGCGGTCTAGTTTAGTCAAGTCTTTTGTATAATATACGGTTGACATAGATTCGTAATTATTCTGATTTTTGGAAGCCGGAGACTAAACGTCTCGGCTTCCTTGACTGGAAACCGCGACGTTCAGTCGCAGGTTTCCAAAACATTTAATCCTCGCTTTCTTCAGCTAATTCGGCCACTTTCCTATGAAACTCCAGCGCATGCTTAATTTCCTGCATATCCTGCCAGGTAAACCATTTTGGTTTGCCTTTTTCCTTTGACGGATTACGCAGGAGATAAGCGGGGTGGAACAGGGGCATGACCGAGATTTCTGTGCCAGGCAGTTTAGTCCACTGGCCGCGGATCTTAGAGATCGGCTCATCTATCTTAAGGATGGCTTTAACAGCCGGTGTTCCGGCTAAGAGTATGATCTTTGGCTTTACATGTTTTATCTGGGCTTCAAGATAAGGCCGGCAAGCTTCTTGTTCTTTGGGCAGGGGCGCGCGATTTTCCGGTGGCCGGCATTTGACTGTATTGGCGATATAGATATCGTCGGGTCTTTTGATATCAACGGATTCCAGGATCTTTGTTAAAAGCTTTCCAGCTCTGCCGACAAAAGGCAAACCTTGCTCGTCTTCATCCGCGCCTGGCGCTTCGCCGATCAGCATAATGTCGCAGGGAACTGGGCCAGAGCCAAAAACAACCTTGTTTCTGCCTTTATGCAGCTGGCATTTAGTACATTTATCTGCCAGGGCTTTGACTTTATCAAAAGGCAAAGAGAGCAGATCCCGTTCATTAGAAAATAGGTCCATTTGTGCGAATTTTAGCAGAGATAAAGGGGAAAATCAAACCTAGATAGACAATCTATATCTGGTTGCCCGACTCTGACCTTCTTTTATTATTAATCTGCTTTTTATAAGGGGACTTAGGATCTGGTTTATTCTGGATCGTGTGACTTTTAGTCTTTTTATTAGCTCAGCTCCGCTTAATGATGGATTATCCCTTAATATTCGCAAGACTTCTTCCTGCCGCGGAGAAATGTTTATTCTAGAGATTGAAGAAACCTGTAAGTCTTCAAGGCGCTTCTTTACATCCTTTAAGGTGGTAACAATGCCTGCGGCTACATATTCGATCCAAAGAGTTAAATCATTATCTAATTCTCTAGCTTGTTCGATCTTTTGGTAATATTGTTTTCGGTCATTGGCAAAGAAATCATCTAAACTAAAGAGGTGTTTTGTGTCAAGTCCTCGCTGATAAAGGATTAATGTTCCCAAAGCTCTGGCGATTCTGCCATTCCCGTCAGAAAAGGGATGGATAGAGACCAGCCGATGATGGAATATTGCGCAGACAGGAATAGGATGTAATTCTTTGGTTTCTTTTGAATTGATCCAAGCTAAAAGTTCCCTGGTTGATCTTATTGTTTCTTTTGGCGGGGGTGGAGTGTATATTTTGATCCCTTTTTCATTTATGACATAGTTTTGCTTGTCTTTATATATTCCGCACTTTGAATCTGGCTGCAGGCCCCGCATTAGAAGCTTGTGTAAATAAAGAAGGTTTTTTTCGTTTATCCTTGAAACTGGCCTTTTTTCGATCCAGCGCATGACCCTTAGATAATTAGCGACTTCAATTTCTTGGGAGCGGGGAGCGCCAGTTTTTTCCCGCGGTCAATCGCCTGGACTTGGGAGAGTGTTAAGAAATTGCCTTCGATCGAAGTGGATGAATGCGTAGCTCTGGCTCTGGCTTCTTTTTGTAAAATAGGGAGCCAGGCGACCTGCAGGGGGGTTAATTCAATCCATGAATGCAGCTTGCTTGCCTCACCAATAAGATTTAATAAATATGGAGATATGCGAAAAATTGGCTTATACATGGCTGATGTATTGTAGCATTTGCGTCAAGTTTGTGTCAAGGGTTGCGTCAAGATGGTATTGAGTGAAATTTTTCTATCTGAGTCCCGATGTAGTTCTGGTTGAAAGGGGATAATATTATGGGAATTATTTCACGCGCAAAATTAGTTGCTCTGCCTTTTTTTACGGCTGACCGGATAGCTCGTTATATGGCGGCTGGACAGCTGACCAGCAAGCAAGTGGTTAAGTATGCTGTGCAAAGCGACTTTGTAATGACACAGAAGGCCTGGAAAGTTTTAAATGCTGACCCATCTTTGATTGTCAGGTTGGAGTGCCGCAAAGGGATTGGGCTTGCTTATTTTGGCGAGGATGTGGGCCGGC
>JAHIZU010000268.1 GCA_018814265.1 Candidatus Margulisiibacteriota bacterium
CAATAAGTTTGTTCTTCTCATATCCTTAACTTGTACCCGATAATCCAATACAACTCATTTAGACTGCCTTCCCCACTAACAAACCAGAGCAGCCCACGCATTCCTAAAACAACTTTGCGAAAATCCAGGTGAAACTCATATTCCACAGTCCCGGCGGAATTGCCATAATAACTGGTTAAAAAAGATGATGAATATGCTAATTCTCCAAACTTGCTGCCTGCGATCGCCCCGATCCCCAAGGTAATTGGCAGTGTATTATTGGTCTTTTGGCCATTGATCCCCACCAGCCAGGTCAGCCAATCATTAGCTTTCTCTTTTTTATTTACGCCAAAGAGGTAAAGGTCGGAAATACTGTGGTTCGCAAGATACGCTTCAACCTCATCCTTTTCATAAGAAAATTCCCAGGTTTGGTTTTTAAATTTATATCCCGGCAAAACCAGGAAGGAAACGCTGCGAATTTGTTTGCCAAACTCCAGGCTGCGATAAGCAAAGCAAGGGAAAGAAAGTAACAAAATTAATAACAAAACAACTACGAATCTCATAATTTGCTCATATTTTAGCATATAATTTCCCTTTGTGCCCCTGCCTGTCGGCAGGCAGGCTTCGTGTCTTAGTGCCTTAGTGGTATAATTAATCTTATATGAATAAGCATTATGAAGACCTTGGCTTTGCTAAGGTTGACCATCACAGAATGAAACGCAAAGGTTTCCCAGAAGTAATCTATTGCCAGGGTAAGACCCCCGCTCAAATCGCTAAGATCGCCAAGAGCATCGTAAAAAACAAACACGATGTTTTAGCCACTCGAGCGGATAAGAAAGCCTACCAAGCAATCAAGAAAGTTCTGAAGAAAGCAAAGTATTATGAGGTGGCTAGAATTGTAACTGTCCAAAAGGAGCCGAGACGTTTAGTCTCAGGCTCCTTAGCAAGTATTATCACAGCAGGAACAGCCGACCTCCCAGTATCTGAAGAAGCTGCCGTCACCGCAGAATTTCTTGGCTTAAAAGTTGAACGGATCCATGATGTTGGTGTTTCTGGAATTCACCGGCTCTTAAAGAATCTTAAGAAAATCAAAAAAGCAAAAGTTTTAATTGTAGTTGCGGGCATGGAAGGCGCCCTGCCCTCAGTTGTAGGTGGTCTGGTTGATCAACCGATCATTGCTGTGCCAACCAGCATTGGTTACGGAGCAAACTTTAAAGGTTTATCCGCTTTACTTACAATGATGAACAGCTGCGCGCCAGGAGTAGCAGTGGTCAATATTGATAATGGTTTTGGTGCCGCTGTGATGGCTTACTATATAATAAAATGTAGCGGCGAGCTTTAGCTCGCCGAAATATGGCAGTCTAAAGATTGCCGCTACAATTTCTTGGAGAACAAAATGAAAACTGCCTACTTTGACTGCTCTTCTGGCATTGCTGGCGATATGGTTCTGGGCGCTCTGGTTGATGCTGGGTTAGATCAAACCTTCCTTAATAAGGAACTCAAGAAATTAGAAATTAGAGATTGGAAATTAGATATTAAGAAAATAAAGCGAAGCCAACTCCGCGGGACACATCTTGAAGTTAAAACTAAACCAGAACACCACCACCGCCATCTTAAAGACATCCTCAAGATCATCAGAAAGAGCAAACTCAGCAAAGATGTTAAGCAATTAAGTTCGCGCATCTTCAAAAAATTGGCCCAGGCTGAGGCTAAGGTCCATGGCACATCAATTGATAAAGTCCACTTCCATGAAGTTGGCGCGGTTGACGCGATCATTGATATTGTTGGCTCATGTATTGGCTTGGAAAAGCTTGGAATCCAGCAAGTCTTTTGCTCCCCTCTGCCAACTGGCAAAGGAAAGATTAAATGCGCCCACGGTACGCTACCGATCCCCACCCCCGCTACCATTGAATTACTTAAAGGGGTGCCGATTTATAGCGGAGGCGTTAACGGAGAACTAGTAACTCCAACCGGCGCAGCAATCATCACCTCGATCGCCAGCAGCTTCGGGGACATTCCCAGGCTGAGGCTGGAGGCAGAAGGCAGAGGCGCAGGAACTAGGCTCTACCCCCAAATCCCTAACTTTCTCAGGGTCTACCTCGGCCAATCCCTTGTCCCATCAGAGAAAGACGCAATTGTCCAGATCGAAGCAAACATTGATGACATGGATCCAAAGAGCTATGACAAGGTCATTGCCAGCCTGATGAAGGCCGGCGCTTTGGACGCCTACACGATTCCGGTGCTGATGAAGAAGCACAGACAGGGGGTCCAGCTGGTGGTCCTCTGCACCCCGGACAATCGGCACCCAATCGTCACCCGCGTATTTGAGCTAACCACCACCTTCGGCGTTAGAGTCTATTTGGTGCCCAGAGAAAAGCTTGCCCGGAAGTTTAAAACAGTTAAAACAAAGTATGGCAAAGCCAAGGTCAAAGTCGGCCAGCTGGGTCAAAAGACCGTGACCATTGCTCCAGAATATGAGGATTATAAACGCCTGGCAAGGAAACATCGTATTCCGATTCAGAAAGCCTATAAGGAAACGCTTCGAAGCTTATAACCCTCACCCTAATTTATTCTTAGTGATCATTCATGCTTTTTGGTCCCTCTCCCAAAGGGAAGGGGAAGAATTTTTTCTTAAATAAATAACTAACCCCTCTCCCCCTGGGAGAGGGGCATTAAAGATAAAAGTAGACATAAAAGTTAAAATCGGGGTGAGGGCATGATATAATC
>JAHIZU010000269.1 GCA_018814265.1 Candidatus Margulisiibacteriota bacterium
ACTCATTATTGGGGTTCTTTTTTAGCTCGATTTCCTCGACTCCCTCGATAGGACTCGGAACAAGTTCGCTCAGGGCAAGCAGGCTTTCCTAAAAACAAAAAACCCCTGAACAGGCTCAGGGGTTTATTTGATGGTGAAGGAAGGTATGGTATGTCTTCCTATATATATATCGTCACTTTTTACCGGAAATTTCACTTTTTCTCAAAATTCTTTAATGCTATAATTAGGCCACTATGGCTGCTTCAGAAGTGACCCAAAAAGGCCAAAAAGCCAAAGAAGCCTCGCGCAAGCTGGGCGTTGCCTCAACCAAGGTTAAAAACTATGCTTTGGAGCGCATGGCTGAAGCTTTAGACAAGAACGCTAAGGTCATCATCGAAGCCAATTCTATTGACCTGGAAGCTGGCGAGAAAAAAGAGCTCTCGCGCAACCTGCTCGACCGCTTAGCCCTCGATGGCAATAGGATAAAAGGCATGATCGAGGGTTTGAATGTGGTCAAGGCCCTCCCCGACCCGGTGGGAGAAGTTCTGGCTGAATCAAAAAGACCGAACGGCTTAAAGATCAAGAAAGTCAGGGTCCCGCTGGGTGTTATTGGCATAATTTATGAAGCCAGACCCAATGTCACCGCAGACTCAATTGCTTTATGCTTAAAATCCGGCAACGCAGTAATTCTTCGCGGCGGCTCCGATGCCATCCAATCCAACATTGAGATCGCTAAAACCATGGCTGATGCCGCTTACGCCGCTGGGATACCGGCAGGCAGTATTCAATTGATCGAGGACACGAAAAGAGAAACCGCTGAAGAATTAATGAGAGCACGCGATTATGTTGATGTGCTAATTCCACGAGGCGGCCGCGGGCTGATCCAAACAGTCGTGCAAAAATCTCAAGTCCCCACCATCGAAACCGGAGAAGGCAATTGTCATGCCTATGTGGAAAAAACCGCTGACCTGAAAATGGCTGAGCAAATTGTCATAAACGCTAAATGCCAGCGGCCTTCAGTTTGCAATGCGATCGAAACCCTGCTGGTTGACGATTCGATTGCCGCTGAATTCCTCCCCATTATCAAGAGAAAACTTGACGAAAAAGGAGTCGAAATCCGCGGCTGCGCTAAGACCGTAAATATCTTGCCTGGAATTAAAGCAGCCACTGAAGATGACTGGCGCGCAGAATTTTTATCATTAACCCTGGCTGTCAAACTGGTCCCTGGAGTTGAAGCCGCGATCGCTCATATTAATAAGTATGGGACCAGGCATTCGGAAACCATTATTACTAAAGATAAAAAGGCAGCCGCCAAGTTCCAAGCGGAAATTGACTCAGCAGTTTTATATGTTAATGCTTCTACCAGGTTCACGGATGGCTTTGAGTTTGGCTTTGGGGCGGAAATCGGGATTTCTACCCAGAAATTGCATGCCCGAGGCCCCATGGGACTACAGGAACTTACATCATATAAGTACCTGATCCAAGGCACAGGCCAAATAAGACCATGAAACGAATCGGCATCATGGGAGGGACTTTTAATCCCATCCATAAAGGCCATCTCGCCCTGGCCCAGACTGCCATGCGAGAATTTGTTCTTAACGAGGTCATTTTTATCCCTTCCGGCATTCCACCGCACAAAGTCCTCGGCGAGGTCATTGACCAGGAGCATCGTTACAACATGGTCAAACTGGCAATCAAAGGAAAAAAGAACTTCTCTGTTTCCAGGATTGAGATGGACCGGCACGGCGCCTCCTACGCGGTCGACACCTTCAATGAATTAAGGAAAAGATTTGGCGAAGAAGTAAAACTCTTCTATATTATGGGCCTTGATTCTATCAATGAGATTTTGGAATGGAAAAAACCTCTCGAACTCTTTAAGCTTTGCGAATTTATTGTTGGCATGCGGCCAGGCAGCCGCATCAAGACCTTTAAAAGACTGGTTAAATTCCCGCCTTTGCAAAAGGAAGTCGACAAGATCCACCTGATGGAGCTAAAAGAGGACATTTCCGCTTCTGAGATACGCAACCGCCTGAAATCAAAAAAATCTGTCAAAAGCCTTCTGCCATTGCCGATCGAAAAATACATAAGAGGAAACAACCTATACCAATGAAAACCATCCCGTCTTCCAAAAAATCCATCCTAAAAAATGGGCTCAGGATCATCTCTGAGAAGATCCCGACCGTGCGTTCAGTTGCCCTGGGCATTTTGATCGGCGCGGGCTCAGGCAATGAAACAACAGAGGAAAGCGGCCTTTCCCACCTCATTGAACATATGGCTTTTAAAGGCACGGGGAAAAGGACGGCGATCCAGCTGGCCCACGCCCTGGACGCGGTCGGCGGCAAGATGAACGCCTACACCACCAAGGAATACACGGTTTATTACGCCATGGTGCTTGATAAACATATTGATACAGCTGTTGACGTTCTCTGCGATATGCTGCAGGGCTCTCTCTTTGCCCCCAAGGCCATTGAAATGGAAAAAGGCGTGATCTTAGAAGAGATCAAGATGTATGAAGACACCCCAGATGAATTAGTCCATGATCTGTTTGCGGAAAAAATTTTGCACGGCCATCCCATTGGCAAACCAACCATTGGGAACAATGAAACTGTAAGTTCCTTTTCCCGCGACTCCATTATGAACTACCGCCAAAAATGGTATTCGCCACAAAACACGATCGTCTCACTGGCTGGAGCCATTCCGCCCCGGATAAGTGAAAAAATAAAAAGCTATCTTGGCTCATGGAAAGGCAAAGAAAACGTCCCTCGCCCAACCTCCCCCGAAATCAAAGGCAGCATAAATTTAAGACGCAAAAAAACCGAACAGGTACATCTCTGTCTTGGCGTCAAAGGAGTATCGCAGGTTGATGAAGACCGCTACCCCTACGCAGTCCTGGATAATATCCTGGGCGGCTCCATGGGTTCGCGGCTGTTCCAGGAAGTTAGAGAAAAAAGAGGCTTGGTTTATTCTATATATTCTACTTCCTCGCCTTTTCGTAATTTCGGCATTTCCTACGTCTATGCCGGCACCAGTGAAAAAAACTTAGCAGAGGTCATCGAACTGATCTTAAAGCAGTTTCGTCAGATCAAAACTGCAGGGGTTAGTCCGGAGGAGCTGGAAAGAGCTAAGGAGTATTTAAAAGGCACCCTGGTACTGGGTTTGGAATCAACTTCAGCCCGGATGAACTGGCTGGCCAAGTCTGAGTTCTATTATGGCCGGACCATGACCATTG
>JAHIZU010000270.1 GCA_018814265.1 Candidatus Margulisiibacteriota bacterium
AGAAAAAACGGCCTCAGAATATTATGATTTATAAAAAATTGAGACCCAGAACAAGGTCGATTTCGGTTACATATTGTTTGACCCAACCGCAGGCCGTTGGGTTACCTACTTAAATGACTTGACACAGGGGTTTTTATCATTTATCTTAAGATATCGGTCAAAGAACTCGAGATTGCTTTTCATAAACGCTGGCCAGTGTTTGATAAATTCGTGCTGGCCGCCCGGATACTTATTGAATTTATAATCCTTCCCTGCCTTGTCTAAACCCTGCGCCAATTTCTCCGACCACCTGATATCACACGATTTATCTGCTGTGCCGTGCTGGATCAAGATCGGCGCAATGATCTTGTCCAGATAATTGATAGCGGAAAGCTCAGCCCAGAATTCCGGGCCCTTCTCCTCAGCCAACTCCGGCTGCCTCCGCCTGCCCCACTTATTATAATTATCAATATAATCCGCGCTAACAGAAGCATACAGGACATGGGCTTTGACCAGGTCAGGCTTGGTTACCATTATATTAAGACAGATGCCGCCGCCCAAAGAGTGGCCCAGCATACCGATATTTTCTTTATCAAAGTATTTCTTATTGCTGTTCCTGACCGCCATCACGCAATTGATCACGTCTTCAACATAGCCCAGGCGAAAATTGGACTCGCTTCGGGGATCTTTATCAGACAGTCCGTGGTTGCGGTAATCAGGGTGGATAACGATATAGCCGTTTTTTGCAAAGTAGTCCTGCTCGCGCTTAAGTCCCCGGCCCACGGTGTAATCTTTTGGGTTAATATGACCATGGTTTAGGATCAGGATCGGGAACGGCCCCTTGCCCATAGGCAGGTTCATAATGCCGGAAATAGTCAGGCCGTTGCTTTTGTAGGTGATCAAATAGCGGGTATAGTCTTTATTCCGGGCCAAAACATCTTTTACGCTGAAGCTAGAACCATTGAACTGCATTTGCCTTAATTCAGGCAAAGACAATGGTTCTGTTTCAGCTGGCTGCTTAGCAAGCATGGCCTGCGGCCAGAGGCAAAGGAACAATAATAATGTTAGTAGTAGTTTCAGCCTTTACTCTCGCGTTTTGCTCTTTTTAAGGCGCGCTTTTCCTTGAGCGATAATTTTGCGACTTTCTTAACATTTCTTGTGTTACCTTGTTCTTTGTTAGCCATAATTCACCTCCAGATCTAAATTGGTCTTCGGCCAGGCCGCGCAAACCTAAAAATAAAGATGCGCGCCCCAGCTGCTGGCTAAGCCTACAAAACCAGTTGTCCTTGTTGCCCCGCTCATCTCGCTAAAATAAGAGGCAATAATAATTTTGAAATCAAAGCCAAAATTATCTCCCATCAGATACTCTCCGCCAACAAACGGATTCACATGAAGTCCGGTATATGCCGCACCGGTGCTATCGATGCCGCTATAGCCGCCCACTGTCGCGCCAAATTCCAACAATGTCTTATCCGCTATTTCCCGGACAAAAACACCAGCCACACCCAGAGACGCTCCATTGCTGTCAGATGCTCCGGTCATCGTCGCGCTTGAATAATCCAGGTAAATATCGCCAGCAAACCCATTATTAAAGAAACGCCGCACAGCAAACGTGCCCTCCCGCGCGCCAATCCCCCATTTGCCAGTCAGTTCAGTCGCAAAACACAGGCCGGAAACCAGGGTAACCAGGACCAGGGACAAAACTATCTTCTTCATTTTTTTACCTCCTTTTCTAAAGAACAAAATCAGCATACATCAAGTATTTTTGAAAGGCAAGTATTTTTTAGGCTGATTAAAGCAGCGTAGTTCTGTAGTATCGTAGTGCTGTAGTTTGGGGGGGGGCGAATTAATAGTGGGCATTGATTTTGTCAAAAAGATCCGCGGCTTTTTGCAGGAGATGGCTTTTTACCTTAACCTCATCCCCGAATTCAATATTTTGATCAGTCTGGCTATCATAGGCAGGCCAATTTGGTCTGCCCGTGCCGTTGGGATCCCCGGTTCGCGCAAAATCTACCCAGTAATCCATAATCCTGCCTGAAAGTTTAAAATCCTTTTCATCGTAGCCTTCTGCTTTATCCAAATTTCCAAAAACATAACCAATATCAAGCCCATGATAAGCTCCGAATTCCTTGCCCATCTTGGTTAGCGGCACGCGGGTCAACTGATAAAGATAAGCTTTAGATTTCTTTTGCTCCATGGACCTGGCTAAATATCTGCCGGGCTCAGCAAATATAGCCACGGTTAAAAGCTTGGCAAAGGCCTGCTTTACTTCTTCATCTTTTTCTGCGGGAAAGAGCGCAAAAACATCTTTTGCTCGAGCCCCAAAATTATCCTTAACCCAGGCTTGATATTCTTCTGCGGAAATTTTGCCTGCATCATCCACAAAAACAGCGCCTTCATCAGCATTAGAGCCAACAATGATGGGCACATCGTGCAAGTCCCATTCAGTGGGAAGAGCCCAGCCATCATAAACCAGTTGAAATTCCAGGTTTTTATCAATTAAGCCATAATAAGCATTAATTTTTTTTAACAATTCATCTGCCGGCACCGCCCTCATTTCCTTCAATGAACCTGCGCCTAATCGCCTTTGCGCTTTTTGGCCAGTGGCTAAGGCTTGTTCCATTGAACCAGTGGCATTAGGAAACAAATACTTTTGGCCATGAACAGCCCCGCTTTCGCAAATTGCCCGATGAAAGAGACCCTGGGACAATGGGCTGATCATTAAAGCAGCCACACTTAAAGAACCTGCTGATTCACCAAAAATAGTTACATTATCAGGATTGCCGCCAAAGGCAGCAATGTTTTGCTTAACCCACATAAGCGCAGCAATTTGATCCAACAAGCCGTAATTGCCGGAGACTCCATTGGGAGATTCTGCTGAAAGCTCTGGATGCGCCAAAAACCCAAAAACACCTAAGCGGTAATTGATCGTCACCGCTACAACCCCTTTTTTCACAATGTTAACGGGGTTATAAATTGGTTCAGAGCCAGCACCCACCAAGAATGCGCCGCCATGAATAAAGACCATGACCGGCAAATTTTCATTTTCTTTTTTAGCCGGCGTCCAGACATTTAAATAAAGGCAATCTTCATTTGTTTTACCTAAATTTGGGCGAACCTCTGGTTGGGGACAAGCCGGACCAAATTCTGTGCAAGATCTTGCTTTGGTCCAGGGTTTAGCTGGTTGCGGCGGCTGCCAGCGCAGATCCCCTACTGGCGGAGCAGCAAAAGGGATGCCTAAGTAAGCGCGCGCTCCAGCTTCGATCTTTCCGCTGATAGGCCCGTTTTGGGTTTGAACCGTGTTATTATTTGCGCGCTGGTAACCGATAAAAACAATAATTAGCAGTAAAACTAGAATTACAGGAACAAACAATATTTTTTTCATAGTAAGTATTTTACCCCTTCGCCACAAAAAAGCAACCCCTGCTCCATTGACAGGGGCCCGCCCTCTTCTACCACAACAACGCGGCCTTGTTAGAAAAATGAGGGAGGAGTATAATAAACACAAATGAGGATCTGGGTCGGGATAATAATATTGATCTCAGCTTTGTTGATCACAGGCTGTTCTTCCGTACCGATTGAGATAAAGCATTTTGTGCCGGTGCTGAATTTGCCGGCAGTGCATAGATCGGTCAAATACGGCGATGAAGGCGTTGAATTTGAATCAAAGGATTACCACATCTCGGCAGTGTTGTTTGAAAGCAACAACATCATCGTCCTCCCGCTTTCTATCCAGAACAGGACCGCGGCCGCAATTGACGCTGGCCAGTATTCGGTCCAATTATTTGACGGGCGGGATTTCAAGCCGGTCAAGCTGATCTCCCGTGATGATCTGGTCAAGGTCCGCGCTAACTATGAGGGTGCCTCGCAAAGTCTGGGATCGGAGCAACAAGTGCTGACTGCGGCTTTGACCGCGGTTGCCAACACCATCAGCCCCTCATCCAAGAGCTATATCATGGAGGGAATGGACCATGCCATAGACAACTACTTTCAGTTCCGGCCTATCTACGCCCTCGAGACGCGGGAAGGGATCCTTTGCTTTTTGGTGGATTTTGGGCTTGAATATCCGCTCAATTTAAAAATTAAGATCCGCGACAGGGACATTGATCTCTTCTTTATGCCAAAGCCTGAAGAGAAGAAAGATTGACACAAAAAGCTGGCGGTGGCACAATATTTCCATGAAATCAATTATTAAACTCTTGCCGCCTCTTTTGCTCTTTGTCATTCTCGGCTGCGCCTCACCAGAAAAGGTTTATCGCAACAAAAGTTTTGATTTTTCAGTTACCTACTCTTCTCAATACAAGATCAAGGAATTTAAGTTTGAAGAGATCCAGACTGGAGCAGAGCTAACTGAGGGAAAGAAGACGATCAGCATTAGAGCAATGGGTGCTGGCACGATGTATGATGGCATGTCTTTTGACGAATACGTAAAGATTGCAGCCTCGGTTGAGATCCAGAATTTTGACAAGCTGGTTTCGCTTGAATCATTTGTTTCCCAAGCCGGGGTTCGCGGCTACAAAACTTATTGGGAAGTTATTGAGATTATTCCGCCAGATGAGTGGAAGGAAGGCATGGTTCCAGACCGCAACACTGTCGGCCCAATCTACTATTTTCCGCCGAAGGAGAAGAAATATATTGGCCAACAGCCGGTCAAGGTGATTATGATCGACTCCTACGTTCAATCTGGTAAAGAAAAATCCATCCTTGAAGATCTCGAAAAGATTGCGGAGAGTTTTGAGTATTTATAAGAGTAGCGCTTCATGCTCTTTGGGAAAACAACCAAACGCCCCCTACCCCACAAATAATAATAACTAGTATGTCGACTAGGAGCCACAATTTGCCAAATTCAACGATCATGCCTAGCAGGACGAGGAGCGCGAGACTGATGAGGAGGGAACCAAGGAATTTATTGGAATTAACAGGCATTTTAATTCTTCAAGAATCTCGTACAATGTTTCCGGCTCTTAAATTGAACTTCAAATAAATTAAAGATATCGGTGCGGCCCAGCACATTTGGCACATTATCATTGTCAGCGATCGCAACTTTTACCTTGATCTCATAGTTGCCGAGCTTGAACTCCATGTTATGCACATAAGCACGGATCTCTTCTTCGCCAAAGCCCTTCATCCTGATCGACCGGCCTTTTTCGACAACATGGCCGAATAATTCGCCAAAACTTCGGCTCATGACACACGCATCCGCTCCAGAATCAACATACATCGTAAGCGCCCGCCACATCCCGCGTTTGTCTTTAACAAAAACCTCGGCAACGGGGCGCATTATTCGGCCGAACGATTCAGAAAGTTCTTTGCGCCAGGCAAAATCAGTCATAAAAGAAGGAATTCTTTGGATGGAACCATATCGAGGAGCGGCTCTTTACCGGGGCAAGCTTTTTGGGCCTTCTCATAAGCTTCCTTAGCGGTCCTGCCGATGCCGGCAACGCGTTTGTCTACGACCGCGACAAATTTACCCGCGCTTTTTTGCTGTAAAGCGGAGGTGTTTTTTACCAACCATTGAAAATCTTCCCTCAATCTCTTTTCATCAGGAACCATACTGTTATTGTACCATATTTATATTATATCCTCAATTTAATGTGCGCCTCCGGCGCATTATAATAATAGCCCGCAGGGATACCGCGGCATATTCACCAAAAATAATGGCATAACGTCCCAAATTCTACATCTCGATTTCTCTCGATGCAAGCCCATTGAGAGGCCTACCTTATCTCAACCACCTTATTGCGGGATTTTTTGCCAAGAAGGATCGTGACCTGACGTCGTTTGACACCAAAATGTTCTGTTAAAACCTTAATCAAATCCTCATTCGCCCTCCCCTCAACCGGCGGAGCAGCAAGATAAACCTTTAACCGGCCCTGCTCCTCAACAACCCTATTTGTCTTAGCACGAGTAATAACTTTAACGTTATAACGCATAGGGAAATATATATCTAATTCACCATCGTTAGCAGCATCTTAAACGCCTTAATCGCCTTCAAAGCATGCGGATCATTCGCCGGCATAACCAGAACTTCGCCAGCTTTAACATTATAATTTTTACCAGAAATAATAATCTCAGCCTCGCCTTCAATCACATTCACCATCGCGTCATAAGGCGTAGTGTGCTCCGCAATAGTCTGCCCCTCTGCCAGCGCAAAAAGCGTGACATTGCCATTGGGCTTGTTTATTAACATGCGGCTGACAATTGAACCCTCCTGATAATCAATCAATCCGGCTAATTCCTTCACTTGGCCTGGTGTAAATTTGTTGTCTGCCATGTACTTATCACCCCGTTTGTTTTTCAAGCCCTTCGACTATATTATTGTATTTTTCGTGGATCAGCTTTTTGTCAAATTCCCAGTATTCTTCAAGCATGATCGCCTGTTCTTTTTTGTCAAAATAATCCATGCAGGGGATGAAAAAGTGCTTATCCTCTTTTTCAATATGCTTTGGGTAAAACTTAACCAGGATCTCAAGATTGGCAATAACATCACTTAAGGCGTTTTTATTGCCCTTGGCATAGCTCTCTTTGGCCTCTTTTAATTTGCTCGCGTTCCCCCGCCCCAACACATGCTCCTTGATCAATTCCTCCATGATCCTTTTATGTTCCGCGGAAAGTGGCTTCTTGGCAAGGGCCTTAAAAAGAATATCCTCTTCCTTGCCGTGATGGCACCGGTCAGCATATGACCTCAAAAAATCCACCGCCACATCAATAAACCCTACGTCCACCCCGTTCTCTTTCTTAATCTCGTTCAGTTGCCTTTCCATTTGCGCAATCATTCTTTCAATAAGCCGGTGTTCTATCATTAATGGTCCTGCAGGCATCATAATGTCAAACCTCCTCTTGAGAATACTAAAATTCTACATTTCGACATCGCTCGATGCAAGCCCCTCGATTTCTCTCGATGCAAGCACCTCAACCACCTTATCACGGGATTTCTTACCAAGAACGATCTTAACCTGCCGCTTCTTAACAGAAAAATGTTCTGCTAAAACCTTAACCAGCGCCTCGTTCGCCCTCCCCTCAACCGGCGGAGTAGTCAAATAAACCTTGAGACGGCCTTGCTCCTCAACAACTTTGTTTGACTTGGCACGAGTAATAACCTTAACGTTGTAGCGCATGGGGGAATTATAACAAAATGGAGGCATAGGAGGAATAGGAGGAACAAGCGAAAAAAGTGCCCTCGCCTATTCCGCCTATTGCGCTTATGACACCTATTGCGCCTATTACACCTGTACCTCTTATTCTTTTTAGAAAAAAGCCCTTATGCAGCTATCTTTCTTAAATTTAAGTACAGGATCAACTGAAGCAGGCCAAAGAATAAAGCGTAGAAGCCAATCACCCAAATATAGGCCAAAATCCCAACAGCCGGTAAAGCAAACAGGAGAATGGCAAAGATGATTGAAACAATGCCGGTTAAAAGCATCCACAGTTCATTGGCAATTGCTTGCCTAAGACTAAAAGCCGTGGCAATCTGGGCAATCCCGCCAATCAGCGCCCAAAAAGCGACGAGATAAACCAGCATCAAAACATAAACATTCGGCCAAATATATATGAATATCCCGATAAAAAAACTGATAATTCCTTCCAGCAGAAGCAAAGAATATTCTGTGTTTACTGCCGCTACGATGGCAACCACCCCGCCGATAATCGCAAAAGCCGCAAACAAATAAACCAAAACCTCAAGCGTTAACCCGGGCCAAAAAATCGTCAATAAACCAAATAAAACCGCAACCAATCCCCGCAAACCAAGCGCGCCTAATGTCCTTTTCGTAATAGCCATAACATCATCTCCTTTTTAAAGATTCTCATCCAGCCAGTTAAAGATCCGTTCAGAGGAGACCATTTGTGCGCCCATTTGACAATGCTCTTCAGCCCCTTCCTTGACCGTAAAAAGCATAAAGTCCTTGGGACACCGCAGGGCCTGGTAAAGCTGCCGGGCCTGGCCCGCCATGTCCTTGTCCTCTTCCGAATCAACCACCAGCACGCGGCACTTTATCTGATCAACCACCCCGGCCATCTTGTAAGGCCGGGTCATCCGGATCAGCTCCAAGGGTGTCTTGGCAGCAAAAGTGTACATGCCGTTATTAAAGACCCAGCGGAGGGAAATATCATTTTTCATTTTATCGTAGATCTCTTTATCGATCTCTCCGGCAGCCTCGGGCTCATCCAGCAGCTTATCAAAATCAGCCGGCTGGCCTTTTACAAAATTTAAATGGAAGTCCCAGACCCCGCCATTGGCCACCAGAACTTTGAGGCGAGGCTCAAAAGCCGCAGCGCGCGGCGCAAGATAACCGCCAAAACTTATGCCTATCAGGCCAATCCTGTCAGGAATGGTTTCAGGCAAGGTCAAAGCATAATCCACTACAGGTGTAACCGCACTCTCCCAATTATGACGAAAAGGAATATGCTGCTCACGGATCACACCACCCTGACCTGGACCTTCAAAAAGCAGGCAGTTATAGCCTCTCTTCAGGGCAGCGAACGCGACCGAATAATAAAGCTCTTCCGCCGTGCCATCAAACCCGCTATGGATGATCAACAGCGGCCGCTTTTTGCCTGAATCATCGACCCGGCAATAATAGCCGGGCAAAGTCGTTTTCTCAAAAGGTATGCGGATAAATTCCACCAGCGGTTTAGCCTGAAGCCGCATGGCCTTCTGAAACATCTCCCGGCTTTTCCTCCATGATCTTAAGATGCGCGGGTCACCGGGGTTGCCGTGCAGAAAGAAATCCGCGTTGCGAAAGTAGTTGGATGACCTAAGATAAGCCTCGCTGGCGCTGATCTTATGTCCTTTTTTGAGGAAACTGTCACCAGCTCTCTCCAGCTGCTGCCCCACTCTGCCCCATTCCCTGTACCAGCTGTCGCCATCCCCTTCTTTTATCTTATCGGCAGTCTTGAGACATTCGGAAATATCCGAACCGCCGCCAGGCGCCTCGCCCATGGTCCTTAAGAGCTGAAAGGAATATTCCGGGTCCTTGAAATAAACTTGCAGAGCAATGGCTGCGGTGCTGATAGCCAATAACAAAATTAAAATAATTGTTCTTTTCATTTTCTTATAATAACAGGCCGAGGCACACATTCATTCGTCATTTCCCCATGATCTTCCCTATCTTCTCCTTCATTATCTTAAGAAAAGTTCCCCAGTATTCCTCATAAGTTGTGTTCTTGATCAGCCACGGGCTTAGGACACAGGAGCGGAGGACATAAACACTTTTCTGTTTGTCCCATTGTTCCTTGGGAATACCTAATACCTTCACAAACGAAGCCGGTGCGTCGCCGTAGGCATCGGTGTCCAGGCTGGTCTTGGAAGTGATCCAGTCATTGGCATAAACCGGACCGGCATTGTAGGAACTTAATTCGTAAAGTTTTTCGTTTAAATCATCCATCTTGGCTAAATCAGTGTTGCCCACCGCATTAAAAGCAAAATCAACAATATTAAAGTCTGGTTTGGTTAAGGGATGTACTTCGTATTTCTTACCATTGACTTCAAAAGGCTGCGAGGCCTTTAAAGACCAGTAAAATCTTTGAGCTCCTTCGATGGAACGGCCAATGATTCTTCCGTAACCAGTAATATTTAATGGTATAACATTGTGCGCAGCCCAGACTGCCGCAGCAGTTGCCCCTGCCTTTGAGCCTTCAAGAATATAACTGCCCAAAAGCATGGGGTCCCCGCCTTTTTCAAAAACATAAGCGGCAAAATAAGAGATCAGATCAAGGATCCGGCGGTCTTTCATCACCACCGCTCCTGCAGCATAAGGCACATAACCCATCTTGTGCGGATCAATGGAGATCGAATCAGCTTCAGGAAAGGCTTTGTACGCTTCATAAACCTCTTTGGTCGGCCAGTTAATATCTTTGTGCAAGATGCCTTCCTGGTGCAGCTTCTCCTTCATCTTGTGATGGTCCATGAACTTGTCATTTTCATCCAAAAAGATCGCCCGGCAATAGCCGCCATACGCTCCATCTATATGATAATAAAAAGCAATGCCCTTTTTCTCATACTCCGCGCGCAGCTTGGCAACTTCATGCACTTCATCCACCGCGCCTTCCTCAGTTGTCCCAACAACAGACACAACCCCTAAGACCGGGATCTTCTTGGCAATAAAACCATCGATCGTGTCCTTTAAAACCTTCAGGTCCATGCGGAAATTATCTTTAACCTGAATGCTGATCAGGTTCTCATTGCCAATGCCTAAAATATCCGCAGCCTTGGCCCAGGAATAGTGCCTTGATTGAGGAACTAAGAGTTTGCCTAGCTTGCCACCCTCTGCCCCAACCCCGCGCACAGTCTTGGCGCGCACTTCATCAAATTTCTTGCCTGCCTTGACCTTATCGATCAAGTCCAAGGCCTTCTTGACCGGCATGTTCAACAATTGCCACTCATCCATTCCT
>JAHIZU010000271.1 GCA_018814265.1 Candidatus Margulisiibacteriota bacterium
GCTTCGGAGCGGGTTTTGGCGTTCTTTTGCAGGACGCCGCGGACTGCTGAAGTAGTGGTAACTGCCCCCGGCTTCTTGACCCCCCTCATCGACATACAAAGATGCTCCGCTTCAATAATCACCATCACGCCTTGCGGCTTGAGTCGGTTCATCAAACAATCAGCAATTTGACTGGTTAATCTTTCCTGAACCTGCGGACGCGTGGCAAATCCCTCAATTACTCGGACTAATTTTGAAAGACCAGTTACTTTCCCTTTATTCGGGATATAAACCACATGCGCCTTACCAAAAAATGGCACCAGATGATGCTCGCACATCGAATAAAAAGGTATGTTCTTGACCATGACCATTTCCTCATGATCTTCTTCATGAAAAACAGTAGCTTCTTTACCTGGATCTTTGTTAAGGCCAGCAAAAAGCTCGGAGTACATCCGGGCAACGCGTTTCGGGGTATCCTTGATCCCGGCGCGATGGGGGTCATCACCGATCGCTTTTAATATCTCTTTAACAGCTTTTTCTATCCTTTTTTGATCGACCATCAAAATAATCCTTTAATCTTGCCATCTTCCGTTACATCCATATTTTCTGCGGCCGGATGCTTGGGTAATCCCGGCATGGTCATTATTTTACCAGTATAAGCAACGACAAAACCAGCGCCAGCTGAAGGCTTCAATCCCGTAACTGTGATCTTAAAACCCTTGGGCCGGCCATAGGATTTGGGATCATCAGACAGCGAATACTGGGTCTTGGCGATGCAAACAGGCAGCTGAGCTAACCCATTCTTCCCTAAAACCTCAAGATCATTGATCGCCTGATCAGTAAAATTCACTCCATCTGCACCATAAATGTCAGTAGCAATTATTTCAATCTTATATTTCAAAGAGGCATCGGCTGGATAAAGCAACTTAAACTTGTTTCTTTGCTTACAGAGCTCCACCACAGCTTTAGCCAACTCCTTCCCACCTTCGCCCCCCTTAGCCCAGACATCAGAGACAACACATTCAACCCCAAACTTAGAACAACTATCTTTTATTGTTTGTAAATCTTGTTTAGTATCATCTTGTTTCTTATTGATCGCGATCACGACCGGCACACCGAACAGCTTTAAATTTTCAACATGCTTTTCAACATTGTCATAACCATGACGATCGATCGCCTGTTTAGTAACAACCAGCACCGTGGCCGCTGGTTTTAGTTTGCCAACCCGACATTTGATATTGAAAAATTTCTCCGCCCCAAGATCAGCGCCAAAGCCGGCCTCAGTCACCACATAATCAGCCAGTTTTAAGCTCAGCTGTGTTGCAACCAGACTATTGCAGCCGTGGGCAATATTGGCAAAAGGACCACCGTGAATTAAGGCCGGCCCGCCCTCCAGAGTCTGGACCAGATTGGGCTTTAACGCTTCCCACAGCAATAAGGCCATGGCCCCGGCTGCCTTGATATCCTTGGCTCTAACCAATTTGCCATCTTTATTATAAGCAACTATGATTTCGCCCAGCCGTTGTTTCATATCAGTCAGATTTCGTGACAGACACAGGATCGCCATAACCTCTGAAGAGGCAGTTATATCAAACTGCCCGCGCAAAGCGCGATCGTTCATGTCCATAACCCTTTTCCAGATGATCCTGTTCTCATCTATGCCTAGTTCATTGCCCTGGTAGATATGGTTGTAAACCATAGCAGTCAAAAGATTATGGGCTGAGGTAACCATGTGCATATCACCGGTCAGATGGAGGTTAATATCATCCATGGGCAGAACTTGAGAATATCCTCCCCCAGCCGCGCCACCTTTCATGCCCATAACCGGTCCAAGCGAAGGTTCGCGAATACAAACAAAAGCTTTTTTACCTAATTTATGTAAAGCCTGGGCTAAACCAATGGTGGTGGTGGTTTTTCCTTCTCCTTGAGCAGTGGGGGTCATCGTGGAAACAAGGATCAGTTTGCCGTCCTTTTTATTTTTTAAGCGTTTAAGAGCATTTAGGCTGATTTTTGCTTTGTGACAGCCATGGAGTTCAACATCTGAAGCATGGATTTTTGCCTTCCTGGCGATCTCTTTAATTAATTTCATCCTTGCTTTTTTGGCGATTTCAATATCGGTTTGCATAGCAGGAAAATTCTATCATAAAACTGATGTTTCCGCCAACCTTTGACCATTTTACGCTGCCGTGTTAAGATATCCAGCAAAAGCCATGTATAAAAATATAAGCATTTTTATTCTCGTCAGCATAGCTTCTTTTGCCTTGATGATTGGCCTGGGCATTTTCGGCGGCTTTTTCCCCGTCCGATTCGCGACAGCGATCAAGATCATCTTTCTTTCCCTGTTTCTTATCTTGGCTTTTTCCATAGTCCCGGTCGTGATCTGGGCTGTGCTGCGGGGCAACATTTCCATCTGGCAAAAACTTCCAGTATCCGGCACAGGATTGATCCCTGTCATAAGGAACTTTATTATGCAAAACGAGGTCCGCGTTTTTTACGGCTTGTTAATTTTCTTTTGGGGAATATTTACTGTCGGGCTGGCGATCGCCGTGCCAGCCATGATCAAAGAAGGATTTTTCAAGGAATTTTTCTCACTGCCGGAGTAGCTGAC
>JAHIZU010000272.1 GCA_018814265.1 Candidatus Margulisiibacteriota bacterium
ACATCCCTATGGACTTAATCGTCAATAAGATGAACATGTACAACAAATGCAGGGAGATAGATCAACGTGAGCAAAAGAAACGTTAGTGTTAATGTCGAATATCTGACCCGGGTCGAAGGCCACGGCAATATCGTGGTTGACGTCAAGAACGGGGAACTAAAGACCTGCGAACTGCAGATCGTTGAAGCGCCGCGCTTTTTTGAAGGCATGATCCGCGGCCGCTCGATCTTTGAGGCCCAACACATCACCTGCCGTATCTGCGGGATCTGCTCCTGCGGTCATACGCTGGCCTCGATCCAGGCCGCTGAGGACGCGATCGGTTTTAAACCATCAAAACAAACAACTGAATTGAGAAAATTCTTGCTCCACATGGAAAATCTGGACAGTCATATCCTGCATATCTATCTGTTAGTGGCTCCCGACCTGCTTGGGGTCAAAAGCTTTGTGCCATTGATCAACTCACATAATGATGTTGTCCGCCGTGCCCTTAGAATGAAAAAAGCCTGCAACGATGTCTGCGACATCCAGGTTGGTCGGCACGTCCACCCGATCTCATCGATCGTGGGAGGATTCACCAAGCTGCCGCGGGAAAAAGACCTTGATGCCATGCTGAAGATCCTTTATGACATGAGGGCAGACATGACCGCCACCGTTGAGTTGGCCGCGACCTTAAAATTCCCGGCTTTTGAACGGGATACTGAATACGTTGGCCTGGTCAGCGATGATGCTGAGTACCCTATGTTGATCGGTGATGTCGGCTCAACCGATGGCGTGCGCATGAACAAAAAAGACTACAAAAAGATCACTAACGAGTTCATAGTCCCCCACTCTTCGGCTAAGCACGCAAAATTGAGCCGCAACTCATATGCCGTTGGCGCTTTAGCCAGATTCAACCTGAACGCAGATAAACTTCATCCAAAAGCAAAAGAAATTGCTGCCGCCATCGGCCTTAAGCCGAAATGCATCAATCCTTATCTTAATACCGCTGCCCAGCTGGTGGAATGCGTCCACTCGCTGGAAGAAGCCATTCGCATCCTGGAAGATTTTAAAAAGAACGGGGTCAACCTTGACGAGGAGATCCTGGTCGGTCTCAACGAAAAAGGTAACATCCCGGTCAAGCCCGGCAACGGCGTGGGCGCGGTTGAGGTTCCCCGGGGCATACTGTTCCACAACTATGAAGTTGATGAAAAAGGCATTATCAAAAAAGCCAACTGCATCATTCCGACCAACCAGAACGTCAATAATATTGAGCAGGACATGAAAAAACTTGTGCCTGAGATTCTTGATAAGTCGGACGAAAAGATCACATTGATGCTGGAAATGCTGGTCAGGGCTTACGATCCGTGCATCTCATGCTCTGCTCACTTCCTGGACGTGAAGTTTGTTAACCGCTGAAGTCAAACAAGCATTAACACCAACAACTGACGGCACCACTTTGATCATAACCGTTGGCAATCTATTGCGCTCAGATGACGGCGTTGGCCCATACATTGCTTCCCGGCTCATGGAATTAAAAGCCGGACTTGTCCTGTTGGACGCTGGTGATAAACCAGAGAACATTATCGATGAGGCTGTCAAACAGTCACCCAAAAAGGCCGTGATCATTGACGCGGCAGTTTTTGGCGGACAGATCGGGGAAGCTAGGTTAATTGACCAGGAACATATTCCTCAAACAACCTTAAGCACGCACACCTTCCCTCTGCCGGTGATCGCCAAGCTCCTGGCCGAGGATACTAAAGCTAGCGTGCTTTTTCTGGGCATCCAGCCAGCCAAAGTTGAGTTGGGCGAGCAAATGAATGAAAAAGTCAAAGCAACTGCAGATGAGATCATTAAAATGATATCGGAGGGGAAATAATATGCACGAAATGCACCTGTTAACCGATCTATTGAAAGACCTGCTCAAGGCTGCTGAGGAAAATAAAGCTAAGAAGATCACGAAAGTCTATTTAAGAATGGGAAGTTTTACTGAAATAAATGAGGATATCCTGCGACATTTCTTCCAGGAAAAGGCCAAAGGCACTATCGCCAAAGGAGCTGAAATAAGCATCGAACCCAGCCAGACCAGAGAGTTAAGGCTGTTATCTTTCGATTGTGATTGATCATGTGCTACGCGATCCCCGGCAAAGTTGTTACTATAGATAAAAAGATCGCCACGGTCGAGTACTTTGGCGAGGCCAAGCAGGCGATCAATGAATTTGATGACCTCAAGGTCGGCGACTACATCTACGCCCAGGGCGGCTATGTTATTAAACAGATCCCTGAAGCTGAAGCCCTTTCCATTTTAGCGACCTGGAAAGAAACATTCTTCCAACTGCATGAACTTGATCTAAGACTTTCCCGCATGGACCTGGATAAAACAGGTATTGACAAGAAACTCGCGGTCATTCTTGATAAAGCAGCTGAAGACCTGCCGCTAAAAGAGGCCGACCTGCTTCATTTATTGAACCTGGAAGGCGATAAAGAACTGGAATATTTATTCAAGATCGCTAATTTCCTGCGCCAGAAACATTTAGGAAATTCCTGCTGCGTCCATGGCATTATTGAATTCTCCAATTATTGCTCACAAGGCTGTGCCTATTGCGGCATATCAACTCATAATAAGGGAATTAAACGCTACCGCATGACCAAGCAGGAAATTATCGACACGGCTTACGAAGCGATCGAAAAATACGGTTTTAAGGCTCTGGTCTTGCAAAGCGGTGAAGACCCGCACTACTCAGTTGATGACCTGGCTGATATTATTCGTGAGATAAAAAATCGTTCAGCCGTCCTGATCTTTATCAGCTTTGGTGAAGTTGGTTTGGCTGGATTGAAAAAACTCTATGGGGCTGGCGCCCGCGGTTTATTAATGCGCTTTGAAACCACAAATCCAGAATTATTCGCGAAACTCCACCCAGGCAGAACGATCAAGACTCGCCTGGCCCATCTGGAAGAAGCCTTTAAACTAGGCTATTTGATAATTACCGGCGGCCTGGTCGGCCTGCCCGGCCAAACTAAAGAAGATATTCTTAAAGATATCCTCTTGACCAAAAAAATGAATACGGAAATGTATACCTTTGGCCCGTTCCTGCCCCACCCCAACACCCCATTGAAAGATGCCCCGCCTCCGCCAGTTCGAGATGTACTAAAAACCCTGGCTGTGGCCAGAATTGCTGATGCTAAGAACGCTAAAATAGTCGTGACAACTGGTTTTGAGACCCTGCATCCCAAAGCCCGCGAAGAAGGCCTGGTCGCTGGCGCGAATTCGGTCATGCTCAACGTTACTCCAGCAAAATATAGCCAGAACTACACAATCTATCCTGACCGGGCGCATTCAGGGGAGAGCCTGCAGGAACAGATCGATGAAACCCTGGGAATATTGAGAGGTCTCGGCCGGGCGCCAACAGACCTGGGGGTCACCAATGCTTAAGTTATTCATCAACGAAAATAAAATCAACGAACTGTTGCAAGGCATCCAGCCAGACAAGTCCCGCGTCAGGGAGATCATCAAGAAATCTCTGGCCAAGAACCGGTTAGACCTGGAAGAAACAGCCACACTGCTTAATGTTGAAGACAAAGAACTGCTGGCCGAAATATTTGCCGGCGCCAAAAAGCTCAAACAGGATGTTTACGGCAACCGCATCGTTTTGTTCGCGCCGCTTTACGTCGGTAACAACTGCACAAATGACTGCGCTTATTGCGCTTTTCGCTGCTCCAATGCTGAAGCCGCTCGAATAACCCTGAGCGACCAGGAACTAAAAGATGAGATCATTGCTCTGGAAAAGAAAGGTCAAAAACGTCTGATCCTGGTCTTTGGCGAGCACCCGACTTATAACGGCGACTTCATAGCCGATGCGGTCAAACTGGCCTACGCCACAAAGTCTGGTCCTGGTGAGATCCGCAGAGTCAACATCAATGCCGCTCCGCTTGAAGTAGCTCAATACAAAAAATTAAAAGATGTCGGTATTGGCACCTACCAGATATTTCAGGAAACTTATCATAGAAAAACATACGAGAAGGTTCATCTCAGTGGTAAAAAGTCTGATTTCCTCTGGAGATTATATGGCTTGGACCGCGCTCAGCAAGCTGGCTTAGATGACGTTGGTATTGGCGCTTTGTTTGGTCTATATAACTGGAAGTTCGAGGTCATGGGTTTGCTCGCCCACACTATACATCTGGAAGAAACGTTCAATGTCGGGCCACATACTATCTCCTTTCCGCGGCTTCAGCCAGCCCAAGGAACAGATCTGCCAAAGAACTATTTTGTCAGTGATGATGATTTTAAACGCCTGGTCGCGATCCTTCGATTGTCCGTGCCCTATACCGGCATGATCCTGACCGCCAGGGAAACACCGGAACTGCGGCGGGAAGTGATCGAATTGGGCTGCTCCCAGATCGATGCCGGCTCACGCATTGAGATGCAAGGCTACTCCCAGGACCTGGGAGAACAGCAATTATGCGATAAACAGCAGTTCCAGCTGGGCGACACTCGCTCCCTTGATGAGGTCATGAAGGAATTGGTCAGCAATGGCTACACCCCGTCATTCTGCACTGCCTGCTACCGTCTGGGCCGGACTGGTGAACATTTCATGGAATTAGCTGTGCCTGGTTTCATTAACGAGTATTGCACACCTAATGCCATCATGACCCTTAAAGAGTATTTAGAAGACTATGCCACACCTGAAACTAACCAAGCCGGGGAGAAAGCCATTAATCAAAACCTTCAAAAAATAGTCTCAGAACAGCTAAAAAGCGATGTCATTGCCCGCCTTAAGCGCATTGAGAACGGCGAGCGCGACATCTGCTTCTGACCCTTTATTCTGTTGATAATCAACAGGCTATATCTCCTTGACACAGCCTGCCCCAAGCAATACAATTGAATTCAATGAA
Organism: Candidatus Margulisiibacteriota bacterium; assembly: GCA_018814265.1. Taxonomy (GTDB): domain Bacteria; phylum Margulisbacteria; class WOR-1; order O2-12-FULL-45-9; family O2-12-FULL-45-9; genus JAHIZU01. The sequence continues at coordinate 4,870 of JAHIZU010000272.1, forward strand.
ACACGTTCTCGTTATTGATGATCAGGAAAGCATGTTAAGCATCACCAGCCAGATGCTCAAAGACCAAGGTTATCAAGTAACAACAGCTGGAGACGGCGAAGAAGGCCTGCGGCTATTCGAAAGCAACCCCGCTACATTTAACCTCGTCATGTGCGATGTTAATATGCCTAAAGTTAACGGTTTTGAAGTATTGAATAAAATCAAATCTAACCGCCCTAAACTACCCGTTATTCTGCTGACCGGCACTAACTAAGACGTGGCCAGCTATGTGGGCAAAGAATACAAAGCTGACGCGATCATTAAGAAACCTTTTGTGATTGAAGAAGTAATGACAGCAATTAAGCAGATTATTTCAAGTAGCCAGTGATCAGAAAATCCTCGCCAACCCGTTCTTCATGAATATTTTTCAAGTGTTTTGCCTGGGAAGGTAATCTTACGCCTAAACCTTCAACCGGGGTTTTGGCTTCCCGACC
>JAHIZU010000273.1 GCA_018814265.1 Candidatus Margulisiibacteriota bacterium
CTGCAACAGAGGTATCAAAGGCATCTATGTTGACATAACCATCGAAATATCTTTTACCGCAACCAAGATGTAATTTCATGCGCACTTCTCAATGAGGAAATTTAGACGTTGTTTATAAGTGTGGTCAGCATAAGCCCTTTTCTGTGCAGCTTCAGCAATTTGCATTCTTTCCTCATCATGTTGCAAATAATATTTAACCTTTTTCTTAAAATCCTCTACATCCGAGAAAGCGACTATTTCCTTGCCCACTTCGAAGTGCTTCGAGTAATCTGACCGGGCATTGTCAATCAACTGAAAGCCAGCGCAGCCGGCAATTTCAAAAGTGCGGCCAGAAACACCTTGCGGCACAATTCCCGATTTGTTGCCAGCGGTTATCCGCGCGTCAATTGCCGCCCGGTGAATATTTAAATTTATCTTAGCGCCATTATAATATTTCGCGGCTTCTTCAGGCTGGACAATCTCATCAACAATAAATTTCCCCAAAACATCCAAGCGTTTAAGTTTCTTTCCCCAAAGCCAAGGGTCTTTAGCAGACCCAACCGTCTTACCTCCGCCAATAATCTTTACATTATGGTCCTTAAGGGAATCAGCCACAGAATCAAAAAACTCAACCCGGGCAGGAAAGGCTACGCCAATAAAACAGATGTCACTCTTGTACTTATCTTCTACCTCTAGCTTCTTCTGAATTGCAGGTGAACAACCCAACGGCAAGAAAAAAGCATTTTGCGATCCGGCCTGCTTGTAAGCTGCGACACAGGCTGATTCCACAGTAAAAACATAATCATATTTAAGCGCGTCCTTTGAAGTGAAGTCAATCTCCTGGGGATCATCCAGATACCAAATAGCTGTTTTTGTTTTTGTTTTACGAATAGCTGAAAGTATTCTTGATGAAAGCCTGCCAACGATACGCAAGACCAAATCAGGCTCAAAATCTAAAACCTCAAACGGCAATTCAGCCATAGCCCTCTCGTCCATCAACTGTATAATTTGCTTACCGTTAAGTTTATGCTTTTCAGCATATGCACGATAATAAGGCAAGAGAGTTTTAACTCGGGCAAAAACATCAAAGACTTTTACCTGATGGCCCAAACCGGCAAGTGATTCAACAATATAGCGGTCAATAAAAGAAAAGGGCCAGGTGGAACCCCAATAGTCTCCATGAGCAACATAGAGGATCTTCATATTGGGGATTATGCTAGCATAGTTTGCTCGAGATTTCTATATTGATCCAGGATCTCGGTCAGGTCATTCTGTAATTCCGGGGGAATGTGACCAGTTTGAATATTAGTGACCGAGTTGCTTATTTGCTGGAACAATGACTCAGCCTGGGCAAGCCGTTGGGCTGCCTGTATCGGGTCCATAAAAGGCAGCTTGCTCAATAAGTTATTCAGTTGATAAATATTCCCTTCGATCTCTTCGAGCTTCGCCTCAATCTCCTCTCTTTCCTCAGCCAGCAACGCATCCTCTTCCGCCTCTTCCTTCGGTGTCCCAAAAGACGCCCAGAGCCTATCAAGAACATCGCTCAGCCTGTCTAAATGCCCCCGTAGCATCTCTAAAAGCTGAGGATTGGTCGCGTTGCTTATAGAGGCAAGTGAGGTCGCGCCCGGCACACTTACCCCAGGCACTGCCTGCTGACCAGAGTTATCTCTTCCCTCTTCCTCTATCTGCTGATTGGGCTCATTATTATCTGGCTCTTGCGCCTGCCCAGCCCCTTGGCCTCGGCCCACTAAGATTGAAATAACCGGAATTGGAGAACCACTTATTCCTAGCACCATGATCTATGCCGCCTCCTTTAAATTATGGCTAGTCGGGATATTATTTTGGATCCCGGATTCATCACTTAGCCGTCCCAGCAGTTTGACCAACAGCCTTTCTTTTCTTTCCAAATAAGGCCATGGTTTAGTCTGCCTCATCATCTTGACCTGCTCTAATTCGTCTTTAGCGGTATCAAACATCCGGCGATTAGCATCATCCCTTAGGTAATTGAATTCTCCGGCAGTCAGTTCAATGCCTAAGCGCTGTAAATTCTTCATAATACCTTTGATCCGCTTCTCGATAAGCTGCTTGGCCGGACCAGCCAGTTCATAAAGAGTGGCTCTTTCATAAAGCACTTCCTTGAGCATATCCATGGTCCTAAACTTGGCCAAGGCTGCCCCTTCTTTTTCTACTTGCGCGAAATCACCGAAATCAATACCCAGCTTAATTAATCCGTTCTTAAGCTTTCTAATTTTAAAAGCTGTTTTTATTTTCGTTGCCCAATCACCACGGACCATCCTTTGCATAATTTGCGCCCGGAGTTGATTGATTAATATCTCTTTTTCATCATCCTGGGTGTATTCATAGCCGGTTGATTGCCCCTGGCCCTGGCCAAAAGATGTCTCAGACCCCAAACTCGGGCCAAGATAAGGCGCTTGCACAAAGCCCAGATCAATTTTTTTCTCTTGCCAATTTTGTAAAAACTCCTTAAAATCAACCCCGACTTTTTGTCCCAGTTTTAGCAGCTGCTTGATCTCCTCCGTTGCGGTCTCATTTTGCAAATGTTTGGCAATAAAACTTCTCTCCAGTTCCTGCTTGACAAAATCTTTTGTCTCGCCCTTGGCCTCTTCAATTTGCGCGTCCAAGGTGCCCTGCAAGTGCTTATTATGACCGCCAAAGTCCCAGCCGCCAATACGATCATTATGCTGGGCAAAACCAAATACCCGGTAGAGTTCTTTGTTTGCCAGGGCCCAGTCCATTGATTTAGGCTGGCTCATGATCCTTTTGAGAACAGCTTCCTTTAATTGCCCGGCGATCGAGCCGCGCAGGCTCAGCCGGATCTTGTTCTGCAGGGCTAGCAAATCTTCCTGAGAGACTCCCTGCGAGCGAAATTGGGTCTCTAATTGGACAAGCTTTTTCTTAAGCTCCGCGCCACCGGAAACCACGAATTGGGCATAAAGCTGGGTATATTCCTCGATCCCGGCTTTTATCTTAGCCATGTCAAACGGGTTATCCCCCTGCTTGCCTTGTTTATTTTGATTCTTGGCTCGCTGAGCACCTCTGATGGCCTCAAAAGATTTAAGATCAACTGAGTCATTGGTGTTTTCCTCACCCTGGAACATGAGATCAGATTCATCTTTTAATGAATTTAAGGCTTTAAGCCCCAGGTTCTGTGGTGTCAACTTAACTCCCATTGAGGCAACACTTGAAGCTAAATCAGTTAAAACCTGCCTAGAGAGTTTATCCGAACCCTCATCCAAAGCTTTTTGGGTGTTTGACTTGTCTATTCTGTCAGCCCGATTGTCTGTTTCATGTTTGGCAATATCCTGGATCGCCTGCATGGTCGCGCCTTGCGCGAGCGCTACAGCCATTTCCTGACTTGCCGCTTGATTAACTACATTGCCTACAGTCATTGTAGCTCCCTCAATTTTAAACTGACTTCAGGGGTCTCATTACATTTGATCGCCAGGGTGAACGCTTGCTTAGCTTTCTTTTTCTCACCCTGCTTTAAATATACATTCCCTAAAAGGTAATTGGCAACATAATCCTTTTGCACAACTGAGCCAGTACAGGCTTTTCCCGAACTGACAGGGATATCACGAGAGTGAAGCAATATCTGGACCGCTTTCTCCGATTCGCCCACGCACAGGAGGATCGCGCCCA
>JAHIZU010000038.1 GCA_018814265.1 Candidatus Margulisiibacteriota bacterium
AGTAAGTTTGATCTGCGGACAGGCGAGCTTGAGCGGCAGACCAGGGAAGCCGGCGCCGCTGCCAATATCAATAATGGATTGGGTGGTTAGTTTCAGGACTTGTAAAAGCGAAAGCGAATCCTCGAAATGTTTTATTTTGATTTCTTCGGGGTTAGTGATGGCTGTCAGATTAAATTTCTTGTTCCAGGATAGGAGTTCTCTGATGTATAGTTTAAATTCTTCTTTCATTGTATAAGATTATCAGAGGACCAGAGGATCAGAACTGGAATATCAGAGTATCTGCCTGCTCGCCTCGCGGCGAAGCGGGCCGGTAGGCAGATTAGAGAATCAGATTTTTCTGACATTCTGATTATCTGATTCTCCAGTTCTGGTCTTCTGATAATCTGATATTCTAAAATGCCTGGCCAATGGAAAAATGCATAATGCCTTCGCCAAAGGTGCGGCCTCCAGGTACGCCGAAATCAAGACGGATGGGACCCAGCGGAGTATTGACCCGGATTCCCGGACCCCAGCCGGAGATGAAGCTATTAAAATCAGGCGGGCCTGCGTTCCAGGCGTCACCCCAGTCATAGAAGAAAACGCCCTGGAAGAGATCAGAAAAATTCAGCCGGTACTCAACATTAAAAATAAGTTTGCGGGTGCCTCTTTTTGCCTCAGCCGGATAATAGCCGCGCACTGTATTGGCGCCGCCTGCCCAGTATTCTTCGCCGACCGGCACATCGCCAAACCCAATGCCAGTGCCTAAGTGGCTGGCCAGCACCTGATTCTCAAACACCGGATAATAATTATTTAAGTCTGTGCCGACCTTGAAGAAAGCGGATGTGCCGCCAGAATGTTTCCAGCCTTGCTTAAGCGCCAGGGAATAAAAGCGACCTTCTTTAGGATTGAGCCAAAAATCTCTGGTGTCATAAGAAAGGGTCAGGCCGATCGTATCCGACTGGTAAGTTTCGAAGGAGGAAGCGCTGTAGGGGCTGACCAGTTCACTGCCCAATGACCAAGTGGCATTAACGTTCTCAAGCCACGGTTTACCCAAAGAAAGGTCAAAGCCATTGTAGACAGCGTCCTGTTCGGTCAAATAAATGTCCCGGCCGATCGTTAACCATCTTCTAAAGGTGAAAGACGCGCGATCACCCAGTTTATCAGGAATGAACCAGGGATTAGAATATTTAAATTGATAGGTGGAAAGCTCCTGGCCGGATTGGCCGCGGATCATCAGGCCCTGGGCAGTGCCCATCAGGTTGTTGATGGACAGGTCGATAAAGCCAAACCAGCCTTCGCGCTCGCCATAGCCGCCGCCAAAATTAATAGTGCTGGTGCGTGTTTCTTCGATCTTTAAAACAATAACGATCTTGTCCGCCGTGCTGCCCGGCTCAAAATTTGGCGTGACCGCAGAAAAGAAGCCCAGGTTAAATACGCGGCGCAGGTCTTTTTTAAGCACTTTCTCGTTAAGCACAGAGCCGGGTTTGGTGTCTATCTCGCGCAGGATAACATAGTCCAGGGTGGTCTCATTGCCGTCGAGAGTGATCGATTCGACCGCCCCTTCAATGATCTTAAAACGTAGGGTGTTTGTTCCCTCATCAGTGTCGACATCGATCACCCGAGCCAGCATATAGCCATCGTCTTTATATTTCGCGTTGATCGTCTCAATGTCTTCTTGGATCTTCTTGAAATTGAGCAGGTCGCCGGATTTGGTGGTGATGAGCGAAATGATCTCGGACGAAGGGTAGACTGTATTGCCTTCGATGACGATCTCCCCGATCCGCGGGTTCTCAGCCACCTCAAAGATGACTTTAGTGCCGCCGCTTATTGCTTCAAAGGTTACCGAGACATCAGAAAAATATCCCAGGGCGTAGATAGCTTTAAGGTCTCCCCTGATCTTGCCCTGGACCACGCTGTCGCCCACGCGGCTGAAAATAACGCTCATGATCTCTTTTTTGGGGATAAAGAAGTTGCCCCGGATATCCAGGCCGGTGATCACGGGTGAAACCTCAACCGTGCCGATCTTGTCCGGCAAAGTGCGGAAGGTTTGGCCGTGGGACGGAATGGAATGCAATAGACATAGAAAAAATAGAAGGAAAACAAGGAACCTGAGACTAAACGTCTCGGTTCCTTGTTTTATGGAACCGCGAAGTTTATTCGCCGGTTCCATAAATGATAATCTTTTATAATTCATTGTTTACATCCTTTCTACCAAAATGAAAAGCCAGCCTTCAGCGTCATTTTTTGATAGCCCGTTGTTATTTCCTGAGGGCTGGTTGGTTCGCGGTAATATATTATAGACCAAATTGGACTTAATTTATAGGTCAATTGATAATCAAAGGTTTCTTCCATGGGATTTTCCGCTTCCGCGCCGTACTGGGAATAATTGATCTCTAAATAAAAC
>JAHIZU010000274.1 GCA_018814265.1 Candidatus Margulisiibacteriota bacterium
AGGAGTTTAGCCATGCTGAATAAAAAAGATCTTCTGAATAAATGGGACAGAATTATGATGGCAATAACCTTTGCCGAGGCCGGCGAAGCGGAGACTGCCAAAGATTTGATGAACCGGAAAACCACTAATCATCGACCGGAATCCAGGATCGAGAAAAAAACGGGAAGACGGCCGGAACTGCGAGTGTAAAGAAGGACAAAAGCTAAGTTAATCAATATTAAAGACAAAAATATTATCCAAAAGGAGTTTAGCCATGCTGAATAAAAAAGATCTTCTGAATAAATGGGACAGAATTATGATGGCAATAACCTTTGCCGAGGTCGGCGAAGCAGATACTGCCAGAGATTTGATGAATCAGGAAACCAATAAACAGCGACCGGAGTCCAGGATCGAGAAAAGAATGGAAAGACGGCCGGACTTAAGACTGTAAGCAATTTGCAATTCACGACAAAAAAGGATTACACATGGAAAAGGTTTTACTGGCCATTGATGGTATCACTCCTGATAAAAAAGCATTTAACTATGCAGTGGATCTCTGCATGAGAATTAAAGCCGAATTGAAAGTGCTGCAAGTTGTCAGGCCGCAAAATTTTGGCGGATATGTTGCAAAAGTAAAAAATACCGCGAAACAGGCGAAACAATTTATCGAAGGCTCAATGATGGCCGCAACTTTTGCTGAGGCGGGAGAACATGAAACAGCTGATACCCTGATGGATGAGGCATTAAAGAATATCAACAAGCTGTTGCCTGAATCTAAAAAGGCGGGCGTACCATGCGATCTCATGATGAAGTCTGGAAACCTCCGAGAAGAAATTGTCAAGTATGTGCGCGACCATAGAGATGTGGTGATCACTGTTTATGATGCTTCCGGTGGGGAACCTCAAAAGTCAGGTGACCGAAAAATGAAGACCGCGCTAAAATCGATTACAAAGGCATTGCCTATTCCAGTAGTAATGGTTCAGGCAGAAGCCTAAAAATAATAACTAATGCTTTGCCAATACAATAAAGTTTAATTTTCAGGAGGAAATAATATGGCATTTTTTGATAGGTTCAAAAAAAACAAGAAAGACCAAGATGTAAATGTTGAGAAGCGGAAGCAAAATATGTTGCAAGACGCGGCTGTAGCAGTAGCATTTGCGGAAGCTGGGGAACATGAAACCGCCCGCAGCATAATCGACAAATCTGAGGGATGTAGTAAAATTCTCGTTATTGGCCGCGAAGACAGCTTTTCTGAACTGCTTGTCGAGTATTCTGTTGATATGGCCAAACGCTTAGGCTTTGAACTTATGGCTTTAAACGTTTTAGATGCTCCGCTTTCTTTATCCACAGGCAAGAGAGAAGAAGCAACAGCTCTTTTCCAGGCCAACAGCGCTAAAAATGTTACGGCGTTGAAGGAACAGGCAGAAAATTTTGGCGTGTCTTTCGACCATCTTGTAGAAGTTGGTCAGCAGGATGAGGTGCTAAATAAATTACATGCCAAATATCCTGGCATGCGTTATGTCTTGACCGAGCCGGATCCCGTTGTGGCCAAAAAATCAAAAGGCAAGGTTGCCATCCCGGTATTTGATCTGGGTTGCTCTCACGGAGCGGCTGCCTAAAAAAAGTAAAAATCTTTTATTGAGTACCTTCCTCACTGCATTGCCGGGTAAGCAAGGATCACCCTGGACTGGATAGTTTTATCCGGCCGGGGTGAACTCATATGAAGATACTTATTTTTGGAATAATAAATTAATTTCATTATTGACATTTATATTCAACAACCTTTATTAATGTTTTTTTAAAATTTCCGCTGGGGAGAAGGAGAAAAAGGAAATTATGACACCAGAAATTATGATTGTTATGGGAGTGCTGTTCGTGGCCATTCTTTTATTCATTTTTGAATGGGTACGCGTGGATGTGGTCGGAATCATCATGATGGTTGGTTTGCCGCTGCTTGGGCTGGTAACCCCCAAGGAGGCAATCAGCGGATTATCCAGTAATGCCGTGGTTTCTATCATCGCGGTTATTATTATCGGGGCCGGGTTGGACAAGACCGGGGCCATGAATTC
>JAHIZU010000275.1 GCA_018814265.1 Candidatus Margulisiibacteriota bacterium
CCCAAAATAATCATATAAGGCACTTTTTGCAGCTGAGCATCCCTGATCTTGGCCCCAATCTTCTCCTGCCGCAAGGCGAGTTCAACACGGATCCCAGCTTGCTTAAGCTCAGCGGCAATTTTCTCAGCATAACTATTGTGGCGGTCAGCAATCGGCAAAATTTTTACCTGGACCGGGGCCAGCCAAACAGGAAAGGCGCCGGCAAAGTGTTCAATTAAAGCCCCCAAAAAGCGCTCAATACTACCTAAAATTGCCCGGTGAACCATGACCGGCGTCTGTTTTGTCCCATCCTCAGCAATGTAACCCAGGTTGAACCTTTCCGGCAGGTTAAAGTCAACCTGGACCGTTGGCCCCTGCCAGAGCCGGCCAATAGCATCTTTAAGTTTTATGTCGATCTTGGGGCCATAAAACACGCCCGCGCCTGGATCAATTTCAAAAGGCACCTTGCTATCTTTTAAGGCTCGCTGCAGAATGTCAGTAGCTTTATCCCAATTTTCAATTGTGCCGGCATATTTTTCCGGTCGGGTGGAAAGATTAACAACATATTCGAACTTAAAGACCTTCATTACATAGTCGATGAACTCAAGAACTGAGATGATCTCCGTTTCCAATTGATCCAGCCGGCAGAAAATATGGGCATCATCCTGGGTAAAGCCACGGACCCTTAGCAAGCCATGGAGCACGCCGGATTTTTCATAGCGATAAACTGTGCCTAATTCAAAAAAGCGAACAGGCAAATCCCGGTAACTGACCGTTTTACGGTTATAGATCAAAATGTGGCCCGGGCAATTCATTGGCTTGACCACATAATCCTGCTCATCGATCTGCATAAAATACATATTTTCACGGTAATAATTGGTGTGGCCTGATGTGTTCCAGAGATCAATTTTGGCGATGTGGGGAATGATCACGAATTCGTAGCCACGCTTCTTGTTCTCTTCCTTTAAGAAGTCCTCGATAATATTGCGGATCGTCGCGCCTTTTGGGTGATAGTAGACAAAACCCGCGCCAGCTTCTTCGTGAAAGGAAAAAAGATCTAATTCATTGCCTAGTTTACGGTGATCACGCTTCTTGGCCTCTTCTAAACTCTGAAGATGTTTTTCAAGATCTTCTTTATTGGCAAATGCGGCCCCATAGATCCGCTGCATCATGGGATTGGTCTCAATGCCGTGCCAATAAGCACCAGCCACTGACAACAACTTAAAAGCCTTAACCTCCTTGGTATAGCGCAGGTGCGGCCCGCGACAAAGATCGATAAAATCGCCATTTTTATAAAGGCTGACCTTTTTATCTTCGATCTCATGCAGTAGTTCAACCTTGTATTTCTCGCCTTTTTCCTCCATTAGCTTGATAGCGTCTTCCTTGCTCATTTCAATGCGCTCAAACTTCTGGTTGGCTTTGATGATCTGTTTCATCTTTTTTTCGATCTTAGGCAGGTCTTCAGGCGTGATCTGCTCTGGCATATCAAAGTCGTAGTAAAAACCGTTCTCAATGGATGGGCCAATTCCTAGCTTTACACCAGGAAAAAGCTCAATTACAGCTTGGGCCATGATGTGGGAAGTTGAATGTCTGAGGATTTCCAGATCGATCTCTTTCGTCATGACGTGAAGTATATCATACGAGATTCACTCGGGCAAATTTGTCCGCGGCCAGGATATCATCCAAGGTCGGGTTCTCTTTGTTTTCGTGTTTATCCATAACAGCCTTGATTTTTAGAGGCAGTTGGGCAAAATTGATCTTGCCCCTGAGGAATAACTTGATCGCCTCTTCGTTGGCAGCATTTAACACAGCTGGCAGAGTTCCCTTTTTCTTTCCCGCCTCGTATGCATATTCTAAGCAGGGAAATTTTTGCTTATCAGGCTGCATAAAGGTTAGTTGTGAAAGTTTGGCAAAGCTTAAGCGGCTCCAGTGGTTGCCAGCCCTCTTATTTTCCAGCAAAGCGTATTGGATCGGGATCCTCATGTCTGGAGCGCCCAATTGCGCTTTGATCGAACCGTCTACAAACTCAACAAAGGAGTGGATAATGCTTTGGGGATGGATTAGGACTTCTATTTTGGAATAATCCAAATCAAAGAGGTAGTGCGCCTCCATTACTTCAAAGCCCTTATTCATTAAAGTTGCTGAATCGATCGTAATCTTTGGCCCCATCTTCCAGGTTGGGTGGTTAAGCGCTTCCTTGGCTGTTAAGGTTTCAAACTTTTCCACCGGGGTTTTAATAAATGGCCCGCCAGAAGCGGTTAGCACGATCTTTTTGATGGTCTTGGCGTCCTCTCCCTGCAAACACTGGGCAATCGCGCTGTGTTCAGAATCAATCGGAAAGATTTTGACCCCGGCAGATTTGACTTCTTTCATAAAGATCTCGCCGGCCGCGACCAAAACTTCCTTGGTGGCTAAAGCAATATCTTTTTTGAGTTTAACCGCTTCAATAACCGGGACTAAACAAAGAGAGCCAGGAATAGCAACCACAACCATTTTAGCTGTGGGCTCAGTTGCCACTTTCATTAAACCATCCTGACCAACGAAAATCTGAACATTAGCCCCTCCCAGTTTTGCTTCAACTTGTTGTTTAACTTCTTCCGTAGCGACGGAAACAACCTTGGGAGAAAACTTTTTGATTTGCTCAACAATCAAGTCAACTTCGTCTTTTGCAGCCAAAGCAACCACAGTTAAGCTGCTGGGAAAAACAGAAACGACTTCGAGGGTCTGTTTGCCAATGGAGCCGGTTGAGCCCAATATTGCGATGCCTTTTTTCATGGTGAAATTATTATACTATATTAGTAATCTTGATGTAAGGTAGACCCTGAGTCAACCTCAATTGTATTGCTGGTTAAGGTGTTGTTTTTTGCCCAAGCCTCGGAATTGGTTGAGAGAATAATTCCCTTTTGGCCATTATCTGAAATAGTGTTAGCTTCTATGGTTATGCTCAAACCGTGGTTAAGGTTGATACCGTTATAGTTATTGCTGCTGATCGTATTATTGCGAATAATAACGCCGCCGGCATTTTCAATCGTTATACCATCCAGATGGCCGGTGGTTGCTTCTAATCCATTATGATGGATATTGTTATGTTCGATTATTATGTTCCCATGATAGGCTTCGTATTCAACCAAAACCCCATCTCCACCCCGGTCATAACCGATTTCATTGCTTGAGACCCGGGTAGAAAAATCGCTCTTGCCATAATAATACTCAAAATTAACAGTATCTGCGTGGTTATAATACATGGTGTTATTGTGGATGTAAGCCTCGTGAGCATAAGACGCGTCATTAGGGTCGGCCTCATGGCCTTTGATCAGGACAGCATGGGGATAATTGTTGTTAAAAACAGAATTGTCCACTTCGGCATCAGTTAGGTCAAGAATAATTCCATTATGGCAAAGGTTATCGTTTATGGTGCAGTTATTTACCAAAAATCCGGAGCTCTGGGAAATAGATATGCCGATTGCGTTGCTGCGCAGGATCGAATCTTCAATCGTATTGTTATTTGAGCTGCTGATCATGATCGCTGGCTTGTCGCCTCGCTTCCGATGCTCGAAAACATTGTCCGTCAGGGTTATGCTGCTAATATTATTCATGAATGAAAGGGGCGAATCATAAAAGTTGCAGTTATTGGCTGAAAAGCTGCTTGAGTTCAGCTCAAATAGAGCATCATAACTTTTTACATAATCAAGATCTGCAGAGGATGTGCTGGCCAGGTTGATTTTGGTGCCAGCGCCTTCCTCTCCGGTGGAGAGCTTGGATAATATTATTACTTCCTGGCCTCTGGCTCCCTGGGCGTTAAGGTTCCCGTTGACTGCCAGGCCGGCAGAATCAATTACCACTACCGCGTTCTGAGAAATTGTCAGGGTTTTACCCGAAGCAATCGTTAGAAAATCTCCGGTTAGAATGTAAGGGCTGCCAGACGAATTCCAGGTCGTATCAGCGCTAACCTCACCAGACACAAAGGTTTTCTGGGTGTCGTAAACCACGACCGGCGCCAGATCGGTTCCGGTTGCTCCGTCAACAGTTACCGTTAGCTCGACCAAATATGTCCCCGCTGAAGTGAAAGTATGGGCGGGATTTTGGCCAGAGCTCGTTCCACCATCTTTAAAATCCCAGGCATAGGCATCGGCGCCAATGGCTTGCTGTTGAAAGTTTTGGTATTCAAAAGCATAGCCAGAAAAATTAACCGTTAACGGCGCCTGCCCATAGATAATATCAGCTGTTGCAGAAGCAAACGCTGGCTCTGTCCAGATCGGAATTGTCGTTGAGGTCGTGGTTGACGCAGTCGTCGTAGTGGCTGCCTCTTCCTGGTTTGTGCTGCCGCAGCCATAATACAATAATGTTACTAGCAGTAAAAGACAGAAAATGAACAAGGCCCTTTTCATTGGTAGAGAAAAGGCGCAGGTGCTTACACCGTATTAAATGTTAGCAC
>JAHIZU010000276.1 GCA_018814265.1 Candidatus Margulisiibacteriota bacterium
ATCATGTTGCTGATTTTACCATAATTTTTACCTCTGGCTCAAGAAGAATTTTAAACCGCTCCTTGACCGCTTTTTGCACCCGCGTCATTATTTTTATAACATCCTTGGCGTTAGCTTCACCAAGGTTAACAATGAAGTTCGCATGTTTGACAGATACTTGCGCGTCGCCGATGCGCAGGCCCTTGCAGCCAGCCGCCTCGATCAACCGGCCGGCATAATCGTTCTTGGGGTTTTTAAACACACTGCCGCAGTTTGGTATGCCCAAAGGCTGACTGGCCCGCCGTTTGGTCAAATAGTACAGCAGGCGCTCCTTGATCAATTTTGGTTTTTTCCGCCGCAGGTTTAGCAAGACCTCGGTCAGGATCCAATTGCTGTTTTGAAACAAACTTGAGCGGTAGCCCAGCTTGAGTTTGCTTTTTTTTAATACTTTCTCCTGGCCAGCATGATCAAGCACCCGAACCTCAGCAACATACTGACCGATCTCCTTGCCCCAGGCCCCGGCATTCATCACCACAGCGCCGCCAACTGAGCCTGGCACTCCCGCCAAAAACTCCAAGCCGCCTACTCCTTTTTTGGCCAGTGTCACGATCAGGTTAGGCAGCAAGACCCCGGCCCCAACTCGTATTTTGCTGCCTTCGATAGTAACTGTATTTAACCCCCGGCCCAGCTTGATGACCAAGCCCCGGAAACCCTGCTCTAAAACCAAAAGATTGGTCCCGCCGCCCAAAACAGCCACCGGCAGCTTATTTTTTCTGGCCAGCTCTAAAGCCTCAGCTAATTCCTCGATATTTTTCGGTTGAAAAAAATAATCCGCCAGTCCGCCGATGCGCAAAGAAGTATGTTTTTTTAATGGTTCGTTGCGTTGAAATTTCATTTTTTTATCTTTAAGCGTGACAGGAACTCTTTCCCAACAGTGTATATATCACCTGCACCCAAGGTCATGATCAAGTCACCCTCTTTGACATCCTGCATTAAATGATCAACGATCTTTTCCTTTCTGGCGATATATTCCACATCTTTGCCTTCGATGGCATCGGCGATCGTTTTGCCGGAGATACCAGGGATCGGCGGCTCTGACGCCGCGTAAATATCAGTAATAATAATCTTATCCGCGTCACCAAAGGCTTGGCCAAAACGGTCCTTGAGCAGCATGGTGCGACTGAAGCGATGCGGCTGAAAAACACAGATCACTCGCCGTTTGGGCCAGCCCAACCTGGCGGCCGAGAGTGTGGCCCGAACCTCTGTGGGATGGTGAGCATAGTCATCTACGATTAAAATGCCATTGTATTCTCCAACGGTCTGAAATCTTCGCCGGGCGCCGACAAAAGTCCGCAGGGCTGCGGCTATGGCATGAAAGTCGAGGCCAAATTCAAAGCCTACCGCAAAAACAGGCAAACTATTCAAAACATTCTGCCAGCCCGGCACGATCAGATCAACCTCGCCCAGCGCTTTACCCGAGCGAACCAATTTAAACCTGGAACCAAAATGTTTAAAGTTCAAGTCCCTGGCAGTATACTCTGCTTCACCGTTCAACCCATAAGTAATAAAACGGGTCTCAAGCTTCTTCATCAGATCACGGTTATTGGCGTCATTAACATCCAGGATAATAAAACCGTCCTTAGCGATCCGTTTAGCAAATTTCTCAAAGGTTTTCAACAACCTGGCCATCGTGCCAAAGCGTTCCATGTGATCATCTTCAATATTGGTAATTATCTCAACAGTCGGGGAAAGATATAAAAAAGAGCTGTCAGATTCATCCGCCTCAGCTACCGCGAATTTGCCATCTCCAAGCTTAGCGTTGCCTTCAATGTAATCCATGTCACAACCAATAAAATATGTCGGTAAAAACTTGCCAGCATCAAGGACCTTAGCGATCATCGCCGAAGTTGTTGTTTTTCCATGGGTGCCAGCCACCGCAATTCTATTCTGGCTTTGATCCATGATCCAGGACAACATCTCCGCCCGCTTAATTATCCGCGTTCCATTAGCCCGCGCTTGCTTAAATTCAACATTTTCCGCCGTGACTGCTGATGAATAGATCAACAAGTCAGCTTCGCGCACGTGGATCGCTTTGTGGCCGATATAGATCTTAACCCCCAGGTCCTTTAAACGGATAGTGTTGGGCCCTTCTTTAACATCCGAGCCGCTCACTTTATAGCCCATCTCGTACAGGACCTTAGCCAGGCCAGACATGCCGCAGCCGCCAACGCCAACTAAGTGAATATTTTTTATTCGCTCCATATCCAGATCAGGCATAAAGATAATCAACAATCCTTTCCGCCGCCTCCGGCCTGGCCAGAGCGCGGGCAGCTTGTTTCATTGTATCATAATTAAGAGAGTTATCATTTATCAGCGCAATAAATTTATTAGGCGTAAAATCTTTATCTTCCACCACCGCCGCCGCGCCCCCATCAGCAATAACATTGGCGTTGAGACGCTGATGGTCCTCCGCAGCAAAAGGAAAAGGGATCAAGATCATGGGCAAACCCCGAACCAAAAATTCGGCAATCGCCGTTGCCCCGGCTCTGCTGATCACCAGGTCAGCCGCGGCTAAGGCAGAGGCTATATCATGGATATAAGGCAAAGCCTCGTAGTTCTTGATCTCCTTGCCTGCCAGGTAGCTATTGACCCAGCCGGAATCGCGGAGGCCGATTATGTGGAGGACACGAACCCCGGCAGGCAAATCCGCCAGCGAGGAAAGGACTGTTTCATTTATTTTTTTTGCCCCTTGACTCCCGCCCATTACCAGAACGGTCTTTTCACCGGCTAAATTAAATTTTTTGCGGGCTGTTGCTCGATCAGCTAAAATGATCTCCCGCCGGATCGGATTGCCCACCACCTCACCCTGTAAATATTTTTTTGATTGGGAAAAAGATAAAAAGCATTTACTGGCCATTTTTCTGGACAAACGATTGACCGCGCCTGGCAAAACATTTTGTTCGTGGAGCACGATCGGCAACCGGAGCAATTTCGCGGCCAGGACCACGGGCAGACTGGCGTAGCCGCCGGTCGAGACAACGACATCAGCGGCAAAATTCTTTAAAATTATCAGGGATTGAATAAAACCAACGAAAGACACAAACGGCGCTGAAACAGCCTTATACGAAAGTTTTCGCAGCAGGGCCCGCGCCTTGATCAATTTAAGATCATACCCTTCGCGCGTGATCAGTTCTTTTTCCAACCCTTCATCACTGCCCAGAAAAAGTATGGTTGCCTGAGGGTCTCTGCGTTTGATCGCTTGGGCCAGGGCGATCCCCGGGTAAATATGGCCGCCAGTGCCGCCAGCCGCAATTGCAATCCTCATTTGGCCTGCACCTCTGTTAGAGAAATATTCAGCAAAATGCCAACTGAAAAAAGTCCCACAATAGTAGCCGTACCACCATAGCTGATAAATGGCAGCGGAATCCCGGTTGTTGGCAGCATGCCCAATACGACCATGATATTAATGAGCGCCTGCAGAGTTAGCCAGCTTACTAACCCCGTCGCCAGCAAAAAGCTAAAACGATCCCGGGCTTTATAGGCAATCCTGAAGCCTCGCCCCGCCATTATCAGGAACAAAACAACTACCACAGCCCCGCCAAGAAAGCCCATCTCCTCACAAAGAATAGCAAAAATAAAATCCGTGAATTGCTGGGGTAAATAAAAGAATTTTTGTTTGGAAGCGCCTAAACCCAAACCAAACAGGCCGCCGGAGCCAACCGCCAAAAGCGATTGCACAATATGAAAACCAGTCCCTTGCGGGTCTTTCCAGGGATCAATAAAAGCAACGATCCTGCGCAGGCGATAAGGACTGGTCAAGGAAAGGCCGATCACGCCGCTGATCCCCACTAGACCAAGTAAAGCCAGATGCAAAGACTTTGCTCCAGCAATAAAAAACATAATAAAGGCTGTCCCGGCAATGGCGATCGCCGTGCCCAGATCCGGCTGACTGATGATCAAAGCGCAAACCGCTCCAACTAAAATCAAAGGCGGCAGCAGGCCAAGAAAGAAATCCTCAATTTTTTTGCCAGCCTTTGACAGCCAACCAGCCAAGAACAAGATCATAGTAAATTTAATTAATTCTGATGGCTGAAAAGAAAACCCCAGCAGGTTGATCCAACGCGACGCCCCGCTGATATTTTTTCCTACTCCAGGTATATAGACCAGCAGCAACAAAACAATGGACAACCCCAGGATCAAGGCTGCCCATTTCTTCAAGATCCGCAGATCTAAGCGCAGGCCAAAATAAAGCGCGCTAAACCCTAATAACAGGTAAAAGATATGCCTTTTTAAAAAGTAATAGCTATCGCCCAGTTTTAAAGCCATGGTCGGGCTGGCGGAAAAGATCATGATGGAACCTATGGCCGTCAGCGCCAAACAGGCAAATAAAAAAATATAATCCACTCTCGGCTTACGCATAATCTCTAATTCCCTCACCCCTATAATCCCCTCTCCCAGAGGGAGAGGGGCCGTTAATTTATTAGTAACCAATTAATTACCCACTCGGGGTGAGGGCAATATTATTCACCGCCGCCTTAAACACCCGTCCCCTTTCTTCAAAATTGGCAAACATATCAAAGCTGGCGCAAGCCGGCGATAACAAGACAATGTCGCCAGAGGCAGCTAATGCCCTGGCCTGGCAAACTGCCGCTTCAAGCGAAGTCGCGTGATGAATTGATTCATAGCCAGCTTTTCTCAAGGCTTGCTCAAACCTGGCGGTGGCTTCACCGATCAACACCACAGCCTTGACCTGCTCTTTGATCTTTTGGCTGAGCGCTTCCAGGCTAACGCCTTTATCCTTCCCGCCCAAAAGCAGAACAACGCCTCTGTTCTGGAAAGTTTCCAACGCGACCATGGTTGAGTCAGGGTTCGTTGCTTTGGAATCATTGTAAAACTCAATTCCGTCGACATTCTTAACAAATTCGATCCGGTGTTCCACCCCGGAAAATGTTCGCAACACTTCGGCCACGGCAGGCTTGGACACTCCACAAAGATAAGCAATTTGGGCAGCTGCCAAAGCATTGGCTAAATTATGTTTGCCTGGGATTTTTATCTCTTGCGGCAGCAAGGTGATGATTTCAGGCTGATTAATTGAGAAGCCCACAGTTTTGGCTTGGGCTTTTTCCACCATTGTTACCACCGCTGGATCGTCCTGGTTAAACACCACATAATCATCACCTGACTGGCTTAGAAAGATTTTCGCCTTTTGAGCAATATACTCCTCCATGCTGCCATGACGCTCTAAATG
>JAHIZU010000277.1 GCA_018814265.1 Candidatus Margulisiibacteriota bacterium
CCCGAGGCATAAGATAATTTACCGCCCATGCTAAAGGGCAGCAGGTTCTGGCCTGTAATCCCCAGGCTTAGCCAGGGCTGCGGCGGCTGGAGTTTTAAACCAAGATCAAGCTCATAGCCAGAGGCATTACCGCCAACAATTCCGTCGCCATAAAGGCCAACCTGGAACATTTTGACGTTGGTCCCAAAGGTCAAGCGGTCAGCAAAAGGCAGTTGATCAAGAAACCTGATCTTTTTCAGCTCATTACCATAGGAAAAGACCAAAGCATTGTTATAGTTGCCCATCAGCGGCTGGCTGGGATCAATCGTAATGATAGGATCAGCCGGGTCTGAGCCTGCTTCGATAGTGGTTGCGTAGGCGCCGGAGATCGAGGTGCCGGCAAAACCAACGCCAAAAACACCCACTTGCGTGGCATAAAGCCCGGAAAAAGAAAGATAATTGAATTCATCAAGAAACTTGCCAGACATGGAAGAAAGCTGCCACCCGCCAATGCTGGCTAAACCAGCTGGATTAGAATAGATCGCGCCGGCATCATCAGCTAAGCCAATATAGGCTTTGCCTAAACCAAGTACTCGAGCATTGGGAATGTAGCGCGTGGGATCCTGGGCCATGTACTGGCCCCAGGCTGGGAACGTAAGTACAGCCACAATTAAAATAACTAAAAATTTTCTCATTAATTACTTTTTAAAGATTACAAACTTGTTTTTGGCCAATACCGCGTTAGTGTCATCACGGGTAACGTAAATTAAATAAACTCCTGCGCTGTAATGCGGCGACATTTTTGCCCGCTCAATTAAGTAATTAATTTTTGTTACAAATCCGCCCGCCGGGGCCTGGATATGGTCAACATACATGAGCTGGCCTTTCCAATCAATGATCCTAAACGTAAGAGGAACAGTAATTACCTCTCCCTCAGGGAGGACAATGATCGCCGGCACCGAGGTTTGGGTTTCAGGATCAAAAGTTTGCCCCCCGGAACTCGGATCAATGCCAACTAAACCCATGCCAGGTTGAGTTGCTCCAGCAGGGCTTTTTGCAGGATCAACAGCCCCTCCAGCAACTGTTACTAAAGCTTGAAAATTGACAGTATTTTCATCATCATCCTGCCCTATTAAAGTGATGGTTACCTCACCTGCCGGCAAAACATTACTGCTGGGAAGTGTATAAGAAACCACAGCTCTAGTCCCGGTAATAGAAGAAAAAGCGCTGGCTGGGAAAACCTGGGTAATTGTCGTGCTGCCCCCCACCCCAATAAAGGTAACCTGAGCATCACCTGGAGTAATTCCTCTTGGTGAAGTAATTTCCAGTGAAGCAGTTGTGCCCGGCCTGACAGTTTGCCGGTCAACAGCCGAAGCAGACACCTGCGCTGCCGAGGCCCCAGCTTCAGGTGAAACATATGCATTGCCGTCAAACCAGAGATTGCTGATTTCAACTACTGCTTCATTGGTCAGGACTGTAAAAGCGCTAGCCGCCTGGCTAGCTGTGGCGTCAGGATTGGTCACAGTTACATCCCAGGTCCCAGTAGTTGTTTCAGCGCTGATGAGCATAATGCCGGTAATAGACGTGGCAGAAGCCACATTTGCGGTGAGCGCGGTTATTTCACCAGTTGCCCCGGTTTTTGAGAAAGTCACTGTTGCGCCAGAAAGGAAACCAGTCCCGGTTACCTCATAAGTGCCGGTCCAGCCCTGTTTTTTGGCCGCAGGCGAGAATGAGGAAATGCCTGGCGAAGCCAGTTTGTAGATCTTGCCACTAGAGCCGCAGATATAAGCATGGACCTGTATGTAGGTTGCCAGAGTTGAAACAGTAGCTGCTTTTATTGAACTACCAGTAACAACTGTTTTCACATAAATATCATTTATATCTTCCGTAATGCCAGTATAGGAAGACCAGGTGCTGCCGCCATCCGAAGTAAAAACAATGGTGCCGCTATCCCCTACTACCCAGCCAAAAGCCGCGGTAATAAAGTAGAGGGCATTTAAATTCGCAGTCAGGCCAGAAGTAACTGTGCTCCATGTAGCCCCGGCGTTGGTTGTTTTAAGCACCAGGCCGCCAGCGCCCACTGCATAACCATTATTAGCATCAAACATAAAAAGATCATTAACCTGCTGGGTGGCATTGCTCCAAACCGCGGTTGAATCTTTTAATATTACAAAGTTGCCGCTGCCAAGATCTTTGCCCCACGCCCAAAGTACACCATTAGCCCGCAACACCCCGTCAACCGCAAAATTTGTTTGCAGGGTTTCAGCAAAACTGTTTCCGGAATCTGTTGATTGCACCAGATAGCCGGCTGTTGCAGCGCCTGTCGAGGCAGCAAAATCCCGGTTAACTCCGCTAAATGAGCCCTTTTTAAAATTTGCGGTTGCTACCGCGGCAGGCATCGCCAGAGGTTGAAACTCAGTACTCAGATTAACCCACTTCATGACCGTACCAGACGTTCCCAGCGCGTAACCTTCAAAAGTAGTGATAAAAAGCACATCATTAAACGTGGCCGAGGTAGTGCTGACGTCGGTCCAAGCCGTGCTGCCACCGTTGATGGTCCTAAAGATCGTGCCATTATTGCCCGCGGCATAACCAATGTCATCAGTGAAGAAATAAATCGCGTTGAAATCCTGGGCAGTTGCGGCAGTTTGGGCGTCCCAGCCGGCCAAAGCACTACCTGACAAGATCAGGCAGGATAAGGCGAGCAAAATGAAAAGTTTTTTACTCACAACCGAATTATCTATCAAGCAAGCGCCTTTGTCAACAGAAAAATTGACATGAACAATCAGGAAACCTGCGAATGAACTTCGCGGTTTCCTGATTAAGATTAATAGAATTAAGGAACCGCGACGTTTAGTCGCAGGTTCCGTCTTGGCTCACTTTTCCCCATAGACCCATAAAATTGTTGTCTTCCACACAATATCGGTATATAATCTGTTAGTAACTCAATAAAAAAGGGAGGAACGTAAAATGAAAAAATCGCTGTATGTAATTCTGGCGGGTTTAATTCTATGCGCTGGGGCAATACAAAATCCCGCCCACGCAATGCCTAGGTCAACAGTAACTTCTTTTACAAGTGGAACTTCATATAATCAACAAAATGCGCCGCAGGAAATGACCGGGACTTGCTCTGATGATGGCGGAGTTCGTGTTGCGGCTAATTCAACTCAAGATAATATAATGAGAGACTTAGGCGGCAATAATTTTGTATATTGGGACGGGACTGACTGGGGTTCCTTTGCCTGGCTGCCAACAACGCATGCGGAAACAACCTCGACTCCCGTACCCTGGACCTGTGGCTCAGCCATGCCAAATCCCTGGCCAGAAGGCACAATATATATAGGCATAAGTGTCAGAAATACGCAAGGTATTTCGACCACCGCGCCTTACAATTTTACTTATGATACCACTGGCCCACAAGTAATCAATGTTAGCTCAACAAATAATGATGGGGCATATAAACAGG
>JAHIZU010000278.1 GCA_018814265.1 Candidatus Margulisiibacteriota bacterium
CGTCTGCGCCACTTACTAAAGACACAGAAACAACCGGCCACCCCATTGCCACACTTTATCTTTCTTCCACAGCTGATTATGGCGACGTTTATGTTTATCTTGAAGATGTAGATGAAAAAGGAGAGGCGCTCTACATCACAGACGGGCAGCTTCGGGCTGGTTTTAATATTTTAAGACCAAATGAAGACATTTTACTGTCTGGCAAAGGCATAAATGTTCTACCTGACCTCCCCTACTACGGTTTTAAAAGAGCAGATTATACAGAGAAAGTCTTTAAAGACAACAAAATCATAAAAATGATCATCGACCTCCAACCAACTTCGTGGGTAATTAAGAAGGGGCATAAGATTCGGGTATCAATTGCCAGCGCAGATTGGCCAACTTTTGAGTTAAATCCGAAGCTGTCGCCAAAGAATGATCCAAAAGACCCAGCCAACATCCAGCCCTATATTACGGTGTATCACGACGCAAAATATCCGTCAGGGATAGAGTTGCCAATTATCCCTTAGTAAGATGGATTAAGAACTCAACATTGCCATCCGCGCCAGTGATTGGGGATTGAATAACCCCTTTGGCCTCAAGGCCTAGGGCCTTTGCTTCTGCCTTAACTTTTTCTACGACCGAACTTCGAACTCCTTCGCTCCGAACTATCCCCCCCTTGCCTACATCCCCCCTCTTTGCTTCAAACTGCGGTTTGATCAAGGCTACGATCTCTGCCTGGTCAGTTAGTAAATCATAGATTGCCGGCAGAATTTTTGAAAGAGAAATAAATGAGACATCAATTGTTGCCAGCCCGATGTCTGAAACCTTAAGCCCCAGGTCTTTTAATGTTAAAAATCTAGCGTTTTTCCGCTCAACAGCCACGACCCTTGGGTCCTGGCGCAGCTTCCAGGCCAACTGCCCATAGCCAACATCCACGGCGTAAACTTTAGCTGCGCCATGCTGCAGCAAACAATCCGTGAACCCGCCGGTTGAAGCCCCGACATCAAGGGCTGTTTTCCCTTTGACATTTATTTTAAATTCGGCTAGCGCGCTGTCAAGCTTCACTCCCCCGCGGCTAACATAAGGATGCAGCTCGCCCCTGACCTCGATCTCAATATCGGGAGGAAAAAGGTAGCCGGATTTTTCAACCTTTTGGCCGGCAACATAGACCAATCCCTCCATGATGGCGGCCTGGGCGCGGGTGCGAGAGGGAAAAAGGCCTCGTTCCAACAGTAATTGATCCAATCTTTTCTTCATTCAAGCCCGCTTGGACTTTACGGTTAATTGCTTAAGAGAGCCAATGGTCGCAGGATCCAGCTGCTGCTCTAAAAACCGCCACTGCCAGTTGCCATGGGCTTTGGAGGGGACATTCATCCTGGCCTCATTGCCCAAACCCAGGATATCCTGCAATGGGAAGATCGAAATCCTGGCCTTGGACAAAAGCGCCAGCTTGATCAGGTCCCAATTGACCGTCCGGCTGTTCTCTTGATGGCCCAGGTATTCGGCCAGGTTCTTTATTTCATGGGCCGAGGCTTCCTCTTCGTACCAGCCTTTGGCCGTGTTGTTGTCATGCGTGCCGGTATAGACCACGCAGTTCTCAACATAATTGTGCGGCAGATACGGATGTTTTTTCAAGTCCTCCCCAAAGGCAAACAAAAGAATTTTCATGCCCGGAAAACCAAACTGCTGCATTATCTCTTTGACATCATCAGTAATAATGCCCAGGTCTTCAGCAATCAAAGGCAGATCCGGAAACTTTTTAGTCATGGCACAAAAGAAATCCTTTGCCGGCGCTTTAACCCACTTGCCGTTGACTGCGGTTGCTTCGCCTGCCGGCACTTCCCAGTAGCCGACAAACCCCCGGAAATGGTCAATCCGGACAATATCAAAAAGGCTGAGGTTGTGCTCCAGCCGTTGCAACCACCAATAATACCCCCGGTTCTTCAGCTCGTCCCAGCGGTAAACCGGGTTTCCCCAAAGCTGCCCGGTCTGGCTGAAATAATCCGGCGGAACACCCGCCGCATAGGCCGGCTGCTTGTTCTCATCCAGTTTAAAAATATGGCTGTGCTCCCAGACATCCGCGCTGTCGTATGAAACATAAATAGGGATATCTCCGATCAGCTTGATCCCTTTGCCGTTGCAATATTGCCTGAGGGCATGCCATTGCTTGTAAAAAAGATACTGGAAAAACTTTTCACGTTCAATTGCTTCGTGATATTCTCGCCGGACCTCTTCCAACGCGCCTGGCTGGCGGTCGCGCAGGGGGCTGTCCCATTTATCCCAGGCCGCCCAGTTGAAACGCCGGACCTTTAAGGCCACAAACATGGCAAAGTCTTCCAGCCAGTAGGAATTGAGCGAACAAAAACCTTCAAATTCCCGGCGTTCTTTTTTGCCCTGTTTAAAATTATGATAAGCGCGGTCAAGCAATTTGATCTTGTGGGGAATGACCGTGTCATAATCGCAGCGTTCTTTCGGAAAATGAGGCGCATCTTTAAGATCATCTTTGAACAGAAAACCATCTTCCAGCAGCTGCTGCGGGCTGATCAACAAGATATTACCGGCAAAGGCCGAATTGCTGCTGTAGGGCGAATTGCCGCAGGCCATATCCGTGGGGTTAAGCGGCAAGACCTGCCAGTAAGACTGGCCGGCAGCTGCGAGGCAATCAGCAAAACCAAAGGCGGCCGGCCCCAAATCACCAATGCCATAAGGTGATGGCAATGAAGTGATATGTAAAAGAACGCCGCTGCCTCTTTGTTCAAGCATTATTTTTCTCCATAAAGCAAGGCTGCTGGAAAATCTTTCAGGGCCGCGCCCAGCCTGAGTTTTTGTCCTGCCACTTTGATTTCCTCGTTTGAGATTGTGTCGCGCCAACTGTCCGGCGCCGCAGAAGGCAAAACAACCGCGGCATCCTGCCAGACTTCTTCGGCCAGCGGGTCCCGGCCGACTTCGACCAAAGAAGTTAAAAAGCGGGGGGCAACAGCAACCAGCCAGCGGCTCTTCAGCCTCCTGGCAAAAGCAATAACATGGTCCTTAAAGTGTCCCTCAACACGCAGAGGAAGATAACGGCCTCTGGCAAAAATTTCCTCTTGCGCTTTGCGCGCCTTTAGCAGCCGGTACATTAGAAAGAGCTTGATCCTGCCGTCACTTTTTGTCTTTAGAAGCTCTTTCATCAAAGCAGGCAGGTCGTCGTCTTCAGCTGACTTAATCAAGGATAAGACATCTTTTCTGGCCGCAAAATCTATTGGCCGGCGGTTGTCCGGGTCCACCAGGCTCAAGTCCCACAATTCAGTCCCCTGGTAAAAATCCGGCACGCCGGGCAAAGCAATCTTCAATAAGAGTTGCGACAGTGAATTGAACATGCCGTAAAAAACGATTTTCTTTTGCCAGGCAAGAAAATCGGGCCAAAAACGGTTGTCTTCCTGTTTCATGATCTCATCAACAAATTTGAGGCAGGCCTCTTCGTATTCAGTGTCAGGCTTAAGCCAGGCTGTGTGCACTTTGGCTTCCCGGACCGCCTTGACCACGTAATCCTTAAGCCTTTGTTTAAAAGCCGGATAGTCGCCTTCCTGGAACGGCAAAGCGCCTAACATGGTCTGATAAATAAAATATTCGTCATTGGTATCCGGGGCATAATTGCCTGCCTTAATGGTTTTTTTTGCCTTGTTCAGCCTGCTCCAAACTTTCAGATTATTCTTCCATTCACCGGCTAGTTCTGACAGGACGTTTATCCGGCTACGCACATCTTCCCCCCTTTTGGTATCATGGGTTGAAGTTGCATTGAGCCCATGGGGAGAGGCAATAAACCTTTGGGTAATAAATTTATGAAAGTCCTTAACGCTTAGGCCAAAGCGGTTGGGATCTCCGCCAACCTCGTTCAAGGAAATAAACTTGTTATAAATATAGAGAAAAGTGTCCTCAAACCCTTTGGCCATCAGCGGAGCGGTATATTGCTGGAATTTCATGATAAAGTCCGCTGGCCCTTCGCCCTGCTTGTACTCCCGCAGTAAAAATCTCTCGATGAAATCGATCTCATAACAAAGAGCGGGATTTTTTGCTCTGGCCTCTGTCACCGCTGCCATAATATTGCTGCGGTCCTGGGCAGACAGATTATCTTGATTGACATAAGTGCGGTAAACCGGAAAATAAACCATGACCTCAACCAAAGCGCGGCGCAAACCATATAGGGTAATATCGCGGCCGTAGCGGTCACCGCTACTGATGCCTTTCATCTGGCGGGCCAGATTATCAATATTGCCGGCCATGTGCCGGCCGATAATCAAACGCTTTTTGTCCGCCAGCAGCTGGTCATAAGAAAGCGGCTGGCCTGCAAATTTGTAATAGATTTTGGCAAACTGCCTGGCGCCTTCCTTACGGCAAAACAAAGCATTGATCTGGTTCAGGAAATCATAACCAGTTGTGCCCTGGACCGGCCAGTCTTCCGGCAGCTTCTCGCCCTCTGCCAGGATCTTTTCAACCAGCAAATATATGTCGCCGACTTTTTGCCGCAGTCTTTTAAGATAGCCGGCGGGATCATAAAGGCCGTCAACGTGGTCAATGCGCAAGCCGTCAAACTTTTCTTCTTTAATCAGGCGAAAGATCAAGGCATGGGTCGCCTCAAAAACCGCCTCATCCTCAACGCGCAGGCAAATCAATTCGTTGATGTTAAAAAAACGGCGGTAATTGATCTCTTCGGACGCAACTTTCCAGAAGGATAAACGATAAAGCTGGCTGGAAATAAGCTGATCCAGCTCGTTAAAAGTCTCAGGCTTTCCCGCTGTGCCGTTAAAACGCGCCACACTTTGCTCATCCGGACCGTTTGGAAAGAAACCAGCATAAGAATCGCGGCTGAGCGGGAAACGCCAATTATAATAGCGGATGCTCAATCCCTTTTCATCCAACTCCAGCTTGATTTCGCCATTTTCCAGTGACTCGGCATAAAATTTCCCCAAAAAAGGCGCCAGGAGGCGTCCCTTCAGGTCCTGATAAGGATGGTCCCAGTCAATATCAAAAAAACGGTAATAAGATGAAGCCTGACCTTTTTCCAGCACATCCAG